>JAGXOR010000009.1 GCA_023659785.1 Methanomicrobia archaeon LH_S13 | reverse complement strand
CCCCTCTAATACTATCAAATAATAGAAAAATGGACAAAAAGTTCATATTTTGTCATCATATTTTCAAAGCGATTTTATCCCCCTTTTATCCCCTATCCCCTTCTTCTTTTACTTTAAGCCTGATATGCCTCCCTGAGCCTGAACTTCAATCGGTTTTCAACGCTTCCGGACTTTTCTCCGCACCCTGCCCTATCGCCTCCTCCACCGAAGCCAAATCTTTCATTATAAACACCCGCTCCTTTTCACTCTCAGTGAAGTCAATCGAATTCCTCAGAATTGGTGCATACTTCTTAAACCTGTCAATTTTCACGGTATAATCGGAAGTATCCTCAATCAAGGCAGTTTCAAAGCCATTCCCCTCAAGGTATTTCATCACTTTATTCCTCTCACCAACGTTTTTCAGCTCGAACCTGTACTTATCCCGGTTGTAGTAATCAGATAACCCCATAAAGAGATCCCGGTCGTCGAAGAAATACTTGAAGCACCACAGACCGCCTATTTTAAAAATATTTATTTTATCTCCTTTTGCATTCACATCAGATGTTTGCCCGCTCATTTTTTTCTCCCTTTCTTTTTTATCTTAGTTTTTAGTTTTCTTTTCTTAAAAACTACCAATGTAATGTTTATTAAAGTTAGGTATATAAGCATTTTTATTTTTTCATTTGAGATATTGATATTATTTTGATGCAAAAACTCGGCTTTGTTGAAGGCGACCGCATAAGAATAAGGAAGAAAACAGACAGTAGCGTTGTCGTTTATGAAGGCATAATTATGCCAGCAGCTTCAAGAAACGTGGTTATAAAACTCGATACTGGCTACAATATTGGTATACGACCGGAAAATGTGGAAATAGAGGTTATAGACACGGTGGAAGCATTAAAAGAACTAAAAGAACTAAAAAAAGGGACAAAGGAAAGAAAGCAAAGTACAATAAGAAAAGCAAAAGAAGGGTTGCCCTTTTTATCCATCCTTTCTACCGGCGGCACAATTGCCTCTAAAGTGGATTACAGAACCGGTGCGGTTTCTCCTCAGTTCTCTACTGAGGATATACTTGAGGCAATCCCGGAATTAGCACAAATAGCGAACATCAAAGGGAAAGTAATTTACAGCATCCTGAGCGAGAATATGCGTGCCGAATACTGGCGAAAGCTCGCAGCCGAGGTATATACCGAGATAAAAAACGGTGCGGAAGGTATAATTGTTACGCATGGCACTGATACAATGGGTTACACAGCTGCGGCACTTTCTTTTATGGTGCGAACCTCTGTGCCTGTCATTCTTGTTGGCTCGCAGCGCAGTTCCGACCGCCCTTCCAGCGATGCTACAATGAATGCGATATGCGCAGCAAAAGTTGCGTGTAGCGACCTTGCAGAGGTTGTTGTTGTAATGCACGGCAGTACCTCGGACAATTTCTGTTTCATTCACAGGGGCACGAAAGTGAGGAAGTTGCATACTTCCGCACGTGACGCTTTTCAATCGGTAAACGACGTTCCAATAGGAAAGGTGTATTATGATGCGAGCAATATAGAAAGAATAAGGTTTGAGTTCTTATCTGCTTATACGAAGAGAGGTGAGACGGAATTAGAACTGAGCGACCAGCTTGAGGATAAATGCTGCCTTGTAAAGTTCTATCCTGGTGCTGACCCTGCAATACTCGATTCCTTTGTGGAGCAGGGGTACAAGGGCATTGTATTAGAAGGGACAGGCTTGGGGCATGTATCGGCAGAGTGGATTCCAAGCGTGGCGAGAGCAATAAAAGGGGGCATACCGGTTGTGATGACTTCTCAATGTTTATACGGGACAATCTGCGATAGTGTTTACGATACAGGTCGCGATTTACTTCGTGCAGGAATAATAGAGGGAGAGGATATGCTGCCGGAAACTGCTCTGGTAAAGTTGATGTGGGTCCTTGGTCAGACAACCGATATGGAAGAAGTGAAACGGTTGATGCACGAGAACATCGCAGGAGAGATAAAGTGGTAATTGCTCAATATCTAAGGGGTATAAATTCTAAGCACTAAACTCAAAATTCAAAACAAACCTTTCATTCTCTTTTAGTCAGCCAATGTTTTCTCTATTTTCACGTTCCCCCTCCCCTTTCTTTTCCAAATAGTTCCTCAATCGGTTTAGTCCCGTACTCTGTTATTTTCACATTTATCTGTGCTAACTCCGTTGATATTTCGTTACCACGAACGGACTTCCTTCTCCTTTTTCCCTTCTCTTTTGGTCGGTAACCCGGTGGCGAAGTAATTAAGATTCTTTTTCTTGCGGAGCCCGAAACATCTTTCCGCATTGCCGTACCACCTTTATCCGAGCCACCGGTTATTTCCAACAAATAACCACCTAAGCCTAAAATATCCGCATCCACAATGTCCCCTATTCGTTTCCCGATGAATAAAGCACTGGCTTCCGTATCCTTACCTTCCACTTTATATGCTTTCCCGATTTTTGGGTCGCTTATCACTACCTGCATTTTGTTCTCCTTTTTATTTTATATAAAGTATAGCTTCCTTATATTTAAGAAAGAAAAGCTTTACCAAAAGAAACATACTCTTTCTTAGCACAGGTTCTTTCTTTAGAAAGAAAGTGTTGTTACGCCACAATCAACTTAACGTAATCCATGCTCGGCTCGTCTATTGATGCGCATTTTACTTCGTAATTTCGGTTCCCCTTCGCTTCTTCTGTCACATGCTTTATAAACCTACTACGGATTTCGCAATGTTCGATAGCACGTCAATATAAACAGGAGGCGGAAATTGGTTATAATATAACTCTATCGGACCAGTAACGCATATCCGGAGTTTAAGTTTTTCTCCTTTCTTCTCTTCTCTACATACTCCTTTGCCATTTCCTCTAAGGCATCCATTTCGACCATCTTAGCCTCTTCTTCTTTTATAAGCAGTGGCGCTTCTGTTCTCTCATTATCCATGATTGGTTCGATAAATTGAGAAATCATATTCTGAAATTGAGGATAGGTAGAGCTTGTCTTTGTAGGGAGGAAGTTCAATTTTGGCAAAGGCTTCTTTTAGCCATTTCTTTGTCGTTCCTCCGGGCAATGGATAACTCCCGATGTCGTCGAATATTACTCTGTTCATTCTTACTATGTTAAGTGATGCGGCTTTTAAGAGTCAACCAATACTTTAACTACAACACTTAAATACTTCTCGATAACACCGTAAACGACTGAATTACCAATTAACCTCAAAAAAGCGATATTAGCCTCCAAGCTAAACCTGCGAATAATAAACCATACAGTATTGATGTTGCGGTTAAAAGCACCGCTTTATTGAAGCCAAATTCTTTAATAAACATGCCTAAGGCGATTATGCACGGGATTCCAATAGTAGCAGCAACACCAAAGGTATAAATCTGAAGGGGAGTTAAAACTGAGGATACTTTGCCGCCTAAAACTAACAGAAGCATTGAGCCGGTTAAATCCTTCTGCAAAAATCCAAATACCAACGGGATAATGGCTGCATCAGGCAAATCTAACCACCAGGTAATCGGCGATAGAGGTGCCACGATCACATTGGTGAGTCCTAAAGCACCCAATCCCGCGTATGCCACTCCACCTAAGAATAACAGGGGTACAACGAGATATACAAAGGTCTTCATTCTAATCCAGCTCTTGGTAACGATATTTCCAATTGAAGGTATTCTATAAGGGGGTAACTCCGGCAATTCATAGAGCACTGGCTTCTTCTCTATTCGTATAATCCTCTTCATTATGTAGCCCAAAACTAAAAAAGAAACGAAGAGCGTAATAAAAACGGAAAGAGCCAACCATTTGCCACCAAAATAGCCAACTACACCCATTATTATGGCGATTCGAGAAGAGCAGGGTACACAGCTAAGTAAGGCTGCTGTAAAGAACTTCTCTTTCTTTGTAAACAGTATTCGCGTACTCCTCGTAGCAGGTACGGTGCAACCCAGGCCTAAAGCTAAGGATATGATTGCTCTTCCAGGGAGATTGAACCATCTTAAAAATCTCTCCAAGTTGACGACGTATCTTGAGAGTAGTCCAGCATCTTCAATCAGCGTAAAAAGGATGTAAAACATAAAGACGTAAGGCAAAGCAATGGAAATGCCAGTCATCATCCCTGCTAAACCCGCTTCTAACGCTGCACTACCGAAACCCACACCTAAATGAATCAATGATAAAAGGTATTCTGTAAAGCCAGTGAGGATGTCTTGAATCTTGCTTCCAATGAACAGCAGCGCACCAAAAATGGTGACGAAGGTTAGAATAGTGAGAATAGGCCCCCCTAACGGGTGTAGAAGAGCTTCATCGAGCCGCTCATCCAAACTTCTTGCTGCTTCTTCTACATGAACTAACTGGGTTACCTTCTTGGCAATAAAAGCAGCGGTACCGTGTCTTGTTATTGCGATGTCCTCTGCAACTTTTGGGTGCTCGATTAAACCTTCTTTAACCGCTTCGATTTTTCGCTTATCTCTCAAGTATCCGTAGAAATCCGCATCTTCTTCCAGGACTCTTAATGCTACGAATCTCTTTGGCAGTTGCGTTCTTGTTACCTGCGAGGATACTTCCTTTATTGCACCCTCTATGTGATCGTCATATCTAACGGTGAAAGTCTTGCCTTTAGTTTCTTTGATCTCCAAAAGTGCGTTTACAAGTTCGCCTATTCCCCGTTTTGTTAAAGGATTGATGGGGATGACGGGAGCGCCCAGTATTTTACTCAATTTCTTATGAGCTATTATTATCCCTTTCTTCTCGGCGCTCTCAACAAAATTAAGAGCTATAACAACTGGAATCTCAGCTTCTAATACTTGAAATGCCAGATAAAGGCTTCTTTCAAGAGAAACCGAATCGGCAATTATTATTGCTCCGTCTATCTCCTCTTCAAATAATGCCTTCTCTGTAACCTTCTCCTCTTCGCTTCTGTCAGAAATAGAATAGATTCCTGGGCTATCTAAAAACGCTATCTCTTTGCCTGCGACCGTCTTTTCAGCTGTGGTTACTTCAACCGTAGTTCCAGGATAATTAGATATGGTAACTTCTGGACCAACCAAGGCATTGAATAAGCATGATTTCCCGATATTGGGTTGCCCAACTAAGATAATTCTGAGATTCATCCCAACGCCTCTATCCCTTTTGCGATGTCATTACCCAACACGAATTTCTTGCCACCAACGTAAATAACCATACCGTCTGGAATCTTGTATATGACCTTGATTTTCTCACTGGGAACTATGCCCATACTGACTATCCTTTCAAATAATCCGTAATCAGGGAACAGAATATCCGTAATTATGCCTTCTTTGTTAAGCTCGAGTTTTGTCAGTGGAATGCCTTCCGTTTTAAAGGTAGACAACTTTTTTATGTTCTCAATGACTTCTTTAGAGATGTAGTGTTCAAGGATATCAGTCATTTTATGCACTTCTCTTTCTCTTTTCGTTCCTTTAATTTTAAAGTAATTCTCAAGGACTAAGTGTCTTTTGACGATATTTTCTGCTTTGCCCGCCCCTTCCTTTGTTAGTACAATAAAGTCACCTTGGGATTGTACTAAACCCTCTCTCTCCAATTCTTTAATTGCATTGGATATGAATAAATAAGCGACTTTAATCTCGGATTTTATAGATTCTAATGAGACTCTTTTACTTTTCTCTTCGCCCAATATCCTCAATATATCCTCTTCTACTATTCGTAGAATGTCAGATTCTTCAGTCATATTATCACCTTACCCAGTTCTAAAATAGACATTGGTAAAGTGAAATCCCAATCTTAAAATAACTTTTGGGATCAGCCTCCACGGGGTTTTTCGCTTATACCCTTTATATTAATTAAAAATATATAAATTAACGAAGTCAAAAATAAATTATAGACACAGATTAACGCAGATGATAAAAATCAATAATGTCAAACTTAAATAAGTCCGCGTAAATCAGTGTAAATCGGTATCTTAAATAAAAACTTGTATTTATATAGCTACCTCTTATTTTAAAACATTCTCAGCGATATTCTTGCAATAAGTGGTAAGGGAGATAACTACCTGTTCAACATTTACGTTAACGTTAAAGACAGTATATTTAAATATATGTACTTATTACTACTTTTTCGATGGCTGAAAGTCTGGGTGTGGAGATGCCTGTAACGGCGAGCGATTATCAAAGTTTGATCCGGATAAAGGAGTTGGAAGAAAGGATCGCAGAGTTAGAAAAAGACAATGCTGAGCAGGCAAAGATAATTACAGAACAAGCAAAACTAATTGAAGAGCTAAAAGCGAAACTTGCCAGGTATGAGATCCGCATACTCCATCTTCAGCACAAAGATATAGTATTAAAGAGAAGTCGAAGCCTAAAAATTCACAGAGGCGTGGTGCTCCAAATGGACATAGAGGAGCGACCAGACCAACATCTGAGCCCGATAGGGTGGTAGAAGTCACTGCTGACCAATGTGACCGTTGTGGAAGTACCAATTTAGAGGAGAGTGGCGTTGAAAAGGAGGTCATCGAGGAGATTCCACCGCCTCCAAAGATCGAAGTCATACAATTCAATTGGCACAAATACCAGTGCCAGGATGCGGACACGAGTTCACAGCGAAGGATGAGGAATGCCTTCAGAAAGGCAGATTCGGCGTAAATCTGCTCGTATATCTAACAATGTTGAAATTCAGCCTCCGTGGTGTTCTGCGGAGAATCAAGGATTTTGCTTCTCACCTGAATTCCTTTGATATCACCCATTAGGGGCATTCAGGATGCAATCCTTCGTGTAGGAGAAGCCTGCAAAAACGCTTATATCAGAAACGGCTTGGGAGATTGGTATACATGCCTCCTTTATCCAGGAATGGAGCCAACAAACAATCTCAGCGAGCAGGTGCTCATGCGAAAGATCACAGGTATTAGATTAGAGAATGGCGCTGAGTATTATCAATACATCACTTCAGTCTTCGCTACGTGGCGATTACAAGGAAAAGATGTGTATGATGAACTCAAAGAATTGCTCACCAATGAACTTTGTTTGAGGTGAGCTAAACAAATACTTTTTATCTATTAGAGCTGTTTTTTTCGGAATCATGCCATACAGCACATTTACCTTATAGGCAACTTTAGGGCTAAGAAAACTTGAACGCCTTATTCCAGAGTTGAAGGCTTCTACTATAAACCCTAGCACAGGAAGAGGCCTTGATATTGAATTCCAACAAACGAAAAAGAGAAGATAATAGCAGTAGCACAGGAATAAAAGTCACTAACAGGGGAGAATGGATGCGAAGGAAGTGGTGGAGAAAAGAAAGGTGTGGATCAAGGTACATATTGCTGTTGATGTTGAAACCAAAGAACTTCTCGGAGTGAAGGTTACCGATGAAAGAACTGCCGACCATGAAATGCTTAAGCCACTACTTGATGGTATTGAGTTGAAAGGTGTATTGGCTGATAGCCTATGATACAAGAGAGGTATTCGAGTTCCTGAAAAGGAAGGGAAGGATGTTGGTCCACCAGGGATTAAGATTAGAAGAAATGTATCACGGAAAGGTCTATCTGATAGAGCCTTTGCAGCCAGAGAGTTTCATGGGCTATGAGAAGTGGAAAGAGAAACACGGTTATGGTCAAAGATAGGTTAGAAGTTTTCTCAGCAGTGAAGCGATGCTTTGGGGAAACTGTAAGGTCAGCATCAGTTGAAGGCATGATGTTAGAGGAGAAAATTTATGTTATATAACCTGCTAAGCCTGTGATTGAGACTGAAGAAAAGGCACATATACCTCTGGAATGCAAAATAATAAATGCTAAGTTGAATTATTCAACAAAGCAATTAAATAATATTAATTACTAATAATTATCGCAGTAAAATTTAGGATATAAAGGAGAAAAGGTGGACAAAAGAAGAAGGATAGTACTCGGAATGTTAATAGCAGCTGCCGCCGTTTGCATAATCGCAGTGAGCGCGTACATTGCTCCGGAGGGAGAAAAGGCAGCGGGTGAAGAGGAGATAGGAGTGGTTGTAACCATACAGCCACAAGCGGATTTCGTAGAAAATGTGGGTGGCGACCGCATACAAGTCACGGTAATGGTGCCGCCGGGAGCGAGCCCCCATACCTATGAGCCGACAGCAAGTCAGTTGAAAGAAGTGAGCAAAGCAGAAGTGTACTTCAAAGTAGGCTCGGGCGTGGAGTTCGAGAAGGCACAGATGGGTAAGATTCTTGCTGCCAACCCCGACATACAAGTTGTTGATTGCACCGAAGGAATCACGAAGCTAGGAAAAGACCCGCATATTTGGATTTCTCCTGTCAATGCCATTGTTATGGTGGAGAACATCTGCGATGGGCTATGCCAGGTGGACCTCGAGCACAAGGCGTATTATATGGCAAACCGCGACAAATATCTGCAAGAACTCAATGACGTTGACATATACATCCATGAGCGACTTGACGGTTTTACCGGAAACCGCATCTTTATGATTTATCATCCTGCATTTGGATATTTCGCCGCGGAATATAATCTAACGCAAATAGCGATTGAACATAAGGGAAAAGCACCAACACCTAAAGTCATCCAGGATTGCGTGGATAAAGCAAGGCAATACAACCTGTCGTATATTTACGTAGCGCCGCAATTTGCAACAAAAGATGCCGAAACTATTGCACACGAGATTGGCGGGCAGACGGTTTCTATGGACCCGCTCCCTCGAGATTATATTGCCAATATGCGAAGAGTAGCAGCTTCACTCGCTCTGGAAATGGAATAGGATAGAATAATAATGCAGCACGAACGGACGATAGTAAAATTGGAAGACGTATGGGTGCTTTTTGACGGTGTGTCGGTGTTGGAGGAGGTTAACCTGTCCATAAATCAGCATGATTTCCTGGGTATAATAGGGCCAAATGGAGGAGGGAAGACCACGCTTCTCAAAGTTATTCTTGGCTTATTAAAGCCGAGCCGAGGGCAAGTCAGTGTTTTCGGACATACCCCGGAGAGGGGAAGGAAATTTGTTGGATATGTTCCTCAATATAGCCTTTTTGACCGCGAATTTCCGGTAAACGTTTTGAATGTAGTGCTAATGGGGCGCCTGAAACATGCAAAACGATTTAAAAGATATAGTGAAGAGGATAAGGAGATTGCTTATGAAGCTTTGGAAACAGTGGAAATGCATGATTTTAAAGACGCTCAAATAGGGAAGCTTTCCGGTGGTCAGCAACAGCGGATTTTTATCGCTCGCGCATTAGTAGCCGAGCGGAAACTACTTCTACTGGACGAACCAATGGCAAGCGTTGATTCACCCATGCAAACCGAGCTTTATGAACTCTTTGAAAAACTTAGGCATCAAATGGCGATTGTTCTGGTATCGCATGACATCAGTGCCGTTTCCATTTACGTGGACAAAATCGCATGTCTTAACCGCAAGCTATTTTACCATAACACAAAAGAGCTAACTGCGGAAGACTTTGAAGCCACTTATCAGTGCCCCGTAGAGATAATCGCTCATGGTGTTCCTCATAGAGTATTAAGGGAGCATAAATAAGGAGGAAAAATGATAGAAATACTGCAATATGAATTCATGCAAAACGCCCTTATTGCAGCGTTGTTAGCCAGTATCGCATGCGGGATTATCGGCGTCTACGTAGTGGTGAAGAGAATCGTGTTCATCAGCGGTGGGATTGCTCATGCTGCATTCGGTGGTATTGGGCTGGGATACTTCTTTGGTATAGACCCTGTTTTAGGAGTGGTGCCCTTTAGCATCGCCGCGGCACTGAGCATGGGTATAGTAAGCAAAAGAACAAGAATACCTGAAGACACGGCAATTGGAATCCTGTGGGTAATAGGGATGGCATTGGGTGTCATTTTCGTTGCATTGAGTCCTGGTTATGCCCCGGAGCTGTTCGGCTATCTATTTGGAAGTATTTTGACAGTGCCTACGTCAGACATAATTCTAATGCTTATTTTGGCTGTTGTTATAATCTCCGTGGTATTTTCGCTCCATAAGGAGTTCCAGGCTATTTCTTTCGATGAAGAATTTGCAACTACTCTCGGAGTCAACACAGAGCGATTATATCTTGTCCTTTTATGCCTGATTGCGTTGACCGTAGTAGTGCTGATAAGGGTTGTTGGTGTCATTTTAGTCATTGCTCTGTTAACCATCCCCGCAGCGATAAGCAGGCAATTTACACACACCATGAAGAGTATAATGCTCCTTTCTGTCTTCCTTTGTGCTATCTTTACCACAGGGGGTCTATGGTTCTCCTATGCTTTTGATTTACCATCAGGAGCAATGATTGTTTTAGTCTCTGGAACGGCTTTTCTTATTTGTTCGCTTTTAAAAGCTCTGCCAGCCAAAAAGGGTATGCATACCGGATTTTCAATCTAATTGAGGTCGTGAACAAGTATAAACGATAGATAGATGAATTATATACTTTATATACAAGAACAAATAAAAGGAATAAAAAGGAAATAATAAAATAGGAGGCGAAGAGGAAAGAGGTAAAAATGAAAATCGTACCGATAATCGGGGTGGTGGTGGTTGCATTGTTCATTTTACTGCCCATTCTTTCAGGAAATGCGGCACTTCCGGAAGACATGTCAGCGACCGAAATAGGTAATTTCATCGGTGGTTTCGCGGGTTACTGGATAGACGCGTTAAAAACCGTATCTTCGGGTTTGTAAGGGGAAAGTGAAAGAAGGTTACTCCGCCGCCGCCCCAAACCTCTCCTTCAGGAATTCAGTGTCCAGAGATGCAAGTAGCCAGCCTGCACGAGGTCCAGAAGGTTGTTTCAACAATGCGATATAAATTGCTTTGAATACATCTTTCGCATCAATGTTTGTAGCTGAAGCGACCTCATATATTTTATCATGCCAGTCTGCGGCACTCAAGCTCATACCTTCCTTTATTTCCTGTGCCATTAGCATCAACGCCTCTTTCTGCGCATCAGACAACCTTTTTATTTCTTCTGCCGGTAATGCCAATTGCAATTCGAATTTCAAGCTCGGGGGTGCATATTTCCGCAGCCAATTTTCCACGTACCTCGCTTTTTTACTTACCTCTTTTATCTCCTCTTCGTTCTCTTCGCGAACCTCATATCCACTTCTTTTGATTACTTCGAGGAGTTCAGAAAAATCACCACGTGCAATTTGCCCGAGGGTTATAAAATGCCTGAAGGGGATTTTCCCCGTAACACCACTTCCTATTTCTCCTATTTCACGCTCGTATTCGTCTATCAGGTGCAGTAGAGGCAAACCCGGGTCGAATTCTATGTGCTTATCCGGTCTCACTCGCGAAATAACGTGCTTTAAAATCTCCGGCGGTATGGTTTCTAGCATCTCGTGCACCGGGATATTCGTCCCCAGTGAAGACGACATAGCCGTGACTTTCGCCTTCGTGCCTTCTCGCTTCTTCCTCTTCAACAGGATATGTTCAAAAGGGATAGGATACGGCGCTTCGTAATTGTAAATTTCCGCTGATATCCTCTTCCCTGTATCGTAAGACCCACCAGGCGAGGCATGGTCCTTGCCAAAAGGCTCGATTGTAACGCCGAGGATTTTCCATCTCGCTGCCCAGTCCACTCGCCATGCTAATTTACCACCGTCTTTAAACGAAGCAACACCCTTGTTTCCGCATTCGCATTCGTAATACGCCTCTTGTTTGTCCATGTCGTATCCTTTTACAATTGCGGATGTTATTCTACCGCAAGCATCACAAAGGGGATTAAAGGGCGTCCATTCCGCTGTCACTTTCCTGCCCGAAACTTCCTCTATTATCCTCGACAATTCTTCTCTTCTCGAAATCGCTTTCTTTATCACGTCCACGTACATCCCTGACTTATACATCTCATCTGCTTTGAAAATCTCTATTTTTACACCTAAATCAGCTAAAGAATCAAGGAAAGGTTGCAGAAAGTGGTCGGCATAAGAGGAATGGCACCCATCGGGGTCGGGTATTTCCGACAGTGGTTTTCCTACATGCGCTTCGTATTCTTCGGGAAGGAAAGAGTATCTTCGCCGTAAAGGGTCGAAAGTGTCTGCGACATAGATGAATCTTGCTTCTACGTCCATACTTAAAAGGGCGGAATGAACCGCATCAGCAATTATTATCTCTCGCAGGTTTCCCACGTGAATATCGCCAGAGGGTGTAATACCAGTAGCAACAACATGCTTTTTCTCTTTCCTTCGCTCTACGATGTCCTTTGCGATTGCTGAAGACCAGTGCATTTTTATTTTATTATAATATTGTTTGTTTCGCTCTTTTTTATTCGCTTTTTCTTCTTCACCTCTATGACTTTTCCGTTTGTCTTTTTAGAAAAAAGAAAACCTGTGCTAAAAGAAAAACATAGGAATGTTTTTAGTCACGGTTTTTACCGAAGGTAAAAAAGTAGGTAAGAAAAAAGAAATAAGAAATAAGAAGAGGGGGAATTCTTCACGAGACCATGAAAAGGTTTGAGGTAAGAATAAGGGACATGCAGGAAAAGGAATTGAAAGATATAAGCGGAGGTATGGAGCTCTCGCTGAATTTAGAGGAGATGAAGAGAATAAAACGATATTTCGTTGCGAAAAAGCGAGAACCGACGGATGTGGAATTACAAAGCATTGCACAAGCGTGGTCGGAGCATTGCTGTTACAAGAGTTCAAAAAGAATCTTGCAGAAGTTCATTTTTGGCATTGACGCGCCGCAAAATATGGTGGTGATAAAAGAAGATGCGGGGGTAGTGGAATTTGACAAAGAGCATGCTTATGTCGTGGCATTCGAGAGTCACAACCACCCTTCAGCCTCCGAACCGTACGGAGGTGCGGCAACCGGAATAGGTGGCATTGTACGGGATGTAGTCTGTCTCGATGGTAACGAATTCATATTTATAAGAAATTGTAATGATGAAAAAACACTCAAAATAGGTGAGTATATAGAAAGTCTAAAAGGAAAGAGTTATGAAATTGACCCGGAAACAATACAAATAGATGCACCTGAAGAGGTAGAAATTTTATCCTTTGATACTATCAGGAATATCCCCTATTTTAGTAAAGTAAAGCAATTATTCAAGCGAAAAACTAAAGAGATTTTAGAAATAAAAACCGAACACGGACGTTTTATCCGGGTAACCCCTGAGCATCCGATGATTGTTTTGGACAATAATGATAATATGCCGAAAATAAAATTGGCTGACAAATTAGAAGAGGGTGACTGCTTGCCCCTGCTTTCTGCTTTGCCAAACACAGAATCGGAATGTAACACCGATAGAATTGATTTGATAAGAGAATTAGAAAAAAGAGGGATTATGAATATTAGTATAAAACCGAGAAAAAAGGAATTTAAAGATTTTCGGAAGCAGTTTGATACTCTATTGAAGAAGATAGGGGCTAATGCTATGACGAGATGCAATTATTTCAGAAGTAATTACATGCCACTAAAAACCTATCTCGAGTTGGAGAAGATGGCTGAGAGACTTCCAATAACCAGAGCTGATATTTTTATACGAGCATATAAGGGCAGGGGTGGGGTTCCAGCAGTAATCGAAATAGATGAGGGTTTTGCCCGCCTTATTGGGTACTATTTAGCAGACGGATGCATAAGCACGGATAAAAGAGGAAATAAGTGGGTCCAATGGGCATTCAACACCAAAGAGAAGGTGTATATTGAAGATGTATGTTGCGTACTCAGAGAATTAAATTTGAAGTTTTATCTCAGGCAATACAATGATTTTGATTTTGAAGCTACATCCATAACCGTCAATTCCCGTGTTTTGGGATTTCTATTCGAGGACGTTCTGGGATGTGGAGTAAATTGCTACCAAATGAAAATACCTTCCAGGATGTTCAAAGTGGGTGAGAAGTTAAAAATTGAGTTGTTAAAAGGTATCTTCCGAGGGGATGGAGATGTAAAGATAAATAAGAGAAGGGATAGAAAAAGCAGTTACAGGATAAAAATACGATTTGGAACATCAAGCCAAATATTATTCCAGCGAGTGGTTTTACTGCTGCAGTCTTTTGGCTATATCCCTTACACTTATACTCAATTTGGGAAAAAAGCGAAAACTCCGTTACATGTACTGGAAATAAGCAATATAAGCGATGCTAAACGATTGGGTAGATTATTTTCCAAAAAAGACGCGGATAAGATAGAGAAGTATTTTGGTCGTATAGAAGGGGATAAAAATGAAAGTATCACTAAAAGACATCCTCCCTTAACTCCTGTCCGCATAGATGAAATAAAGAAAATTATGCATGACCAGTGGGTCTATGACCTCACAGTTGATGGCACACACTTATTTACAACTTCTTATGGTATTGTTACGCATAACTGCATGGGTGCACAGCCTATTGCTTTGATTGACCCTTTGTTCTTTGGGCATTTAAATTATCCGGACAAAAAACTTCCCGCGGAGATAAAGCATCCGCGGTTCTTGTTTGATGGTGTCGTTTCTGGTATAGGCGACTACGGGAATCGAATAGGCATTCCAACCTGTGCAGGCATGGTTTATTTCGATGATGGATATGTAGGCAATTGCGTGGTGAACGTGGGCTGCGTGGGGATAATGAAGAAGACAGATTTGAGCAGAAGCCGGGCGAAGCCGGGCGAAGTGCTTGTTCTGGTCGGCGGTAAAACAGGAAGGGATGGCATACACGGGGTTACTTTTGCTTCCGTTGAGTTAACAGGTGAGGAAGAATCGCGAAGTGCCGTTCAAGTTGGCGACCCGATAACAAAAGAACCACTAATGCATGCGATATTAGAAGCGAATGAGAAGGGTTTGATAAGCGGCATGAAAGACCTTGGTGGAGGTGGATTATCATGTGCAGTGAGCGAGATGTGCCATGCAGGAGGATGTGGTGCCGACGTCCATTTAGAGCGCGTGAAGTTAAAGGAAGAGGGGCTTAACGCATGGGAAATATGGGTTTCGGAATCGCAAGAACGGTTTTTAATCGCTGCATTGAAAGACAAAGTGGAAGAGTTGCTGGGTATATTCGATAAATGGGATGTGGATGCCGTGGTCATTGGACAAACACAAACTTTTAAGAAAAGTTTGATAAGGCTTTTTTATGATGGTGAGAAGGTATTTGAGCTGGATACTGATTTTCTTGTTTCATGTCCTGTTTATGAGCGTCCAAGGGAGATAAAGATAAAGGAGAAGGGAGAGCCATTAATAGAAGAGCCAAAAGACTACAACGAGGTTTTGAAAAGATTGCTTGCCTCTCCAAATGTTGTCTCGCGGGAAAGTGTTATAAGACAATATGACCATGAAGTGCGAGCTTCTACCGTACTAAAACCGATGCAAGGGATAATAGGAAAAGAGACACACGGAGATGCAACGGTGATAAAGCCGTTAGAAGAGTCCTATAAGGGACTTGCTATTACTTCCGATGTGAATCCGTCCTTTTGCAAACTAAATCCGTTCTGGGGTGCTGCAAGCGCGGTAGATGAAGTATGCAGGAATTTAACTGCGGTAGGTGCGGTTCCTCATTCGTTTGCCGACTGCTTGAATTTCGGCAATCCCGAGAAGCCAGACCGACTGGGCGATTTCTATGAATGCTGTCGTGGTCTCGGCTATATGGCTTCTTCCTTAGGGGTTCCTTTCGTGAGCGGTAACGTGAGTTTTTATAACGAATCCGCAGCCATGAATGAATCTATCCCCCCTACGCCCGCGGTTCTGGGTATAGGGATATGCGAAGATGTAAGAGAGTGCATTACCGTGGACGTGAAAGAAGCTGACGGGAATTTGTTATATGTGATAGGGGAAACGAAAGCGGAGCTGGGTGGAAGTGAGTATTATCGGATAAGGGGTGTAGAAGGAGGAGTTGTGCCGAGAACAGACCCGGAAGTGCTGATGCAGAGTATGAACGCATTAAGGGAAGCGATGCAGGCGGGATTAATAGCAAGCTGCCATGACCTTTCGGAGGGTGGTCTTGCGATTGCGGTATGTGAGATGTTAATAGGAGGTGATATTGGCGCTTCAATTGATATTGCGGATGTGAACCCAGAGCTGAGAAGTGATTATAAGTTGTTCTCGGAATCTAACACGAGGTGGGTGGTGGAGGTGTGGAGAGAGGAAGCGAGAAGGTTTGAGGAGTTGATGAATAAGCGAGGAGTATGTATAATTGAAATGGGAGAGACGATGGATGAGAAGAGGGTTGGCATTTATGATGGAAATAAAGAGCTGGTGAATCTTTCTTTGGAAGAAGTGAGAGAAGCGTGGAGTGGGAAAATTCGCTGATAAAAATGCAATTGGTGATTAATAGTTCCTCATTTTATAGAAAAATAGAATTGCGAACGGTTCCTAAAGTAAAAAACAAAATACTAGGTTATGAGATTTAAACATTTTGTTTCAAACCTCTTCGTATGATGCTATTAATTGTGCATCGCACCGGGGGTGTAACCCCACACCCTCTATCCCGTCCGCCTCTGCTTTCGCAAAAGCTTTTGGGACTGCTTTTCTTATTATGTTGTACCCACCGTTACAATCTGCGTTTATGATTACTCCCTTTGCACTTCTGAACAACCCTCTGCTCTTTACTTCTATTCCCATCTCTTCTGCTTTATAGCCTATCTGGTTGATTAGTTATGCCCTGCCCTATCACTATCATCCCTATCTCATGCACCACACACCTTTCCATATCTTAATCGCTTTGAATAATGTAGTTTGCCTCGTTATAAAGATTCTTGGAAAGGTGGCACAGCTCACCGATTATTTTATCATCTTTCAGCCAGATCCGCTCAGTTCTCGTTGCTTTCATTTCTCAATTCGACCTCTAACCTCTTGTTTCTTCTATGTAAGCGATAATTACTTTCCCAACTTTGTAAGTCATTATTTCATCAAGAAGTTTAAAGAAGTTTTTTCTACCATCAAAATTTATCCCGGAAGCTAAAGCTACATCGGAATAAATACCATTTATCTGCAGTCCATTTTGGAAAGCCCACATTTTTAGCATTTCGATTTGATAAATGTCTTCATCAGAATATATAAAGCTTTTCCAAGTTTTTTTTCTTCAACTTCACAAAGACCCTCCAATCATCTCACCATATATTTCAATCGCTTTCCTCACGTATTCCTCCTTTAAGAAACCGTGCGGTGTCGGCACTTCAAAAATCCGCTTCGGTATGCGTAGTTTTGCGAGGTCAAACCCTTCTCTAAACTTAAAGTCCATTTTAGCACGATGAATAACTCTGCCAAGGTCTTCCAATTTTCCCTCCGTCCAGTTTTCTATCCCTATCGCATCCAAAGCCTTTATTACCCTCTCTGCGCTGTAAACTTTCCTCGCAAAGAAACACACCACAAGACTTGACAGTATTTGCCGCCATTCCTCTTCCTTTAATAACGTTTTCACCACTTCTTCAAGCGTGAATTCTTTCCCTATTAACTTCTGGTCGAGATCGTATCCTGCGGAATCGAGATGACTGTGCCTTGCACCCGTGAAATTGTTCAGGTAACACGCGATTCCAGTATGGTATTCCGGCATCTCATTACCACCAAATGCAAGCGCATAATCCTGCCCACCATAGACGCTTGATGCATATTCAGAGCCCTTAGCCATATTTTGATAGAAATCATTTGGCATCGCCACTATCTTCTTTATTGCCTCGGAATATACTTGAGCATCTCCCCAGTGGAAGTCAAGACCATCGGTATGCTCCTTCGTTATTATCCCGTGCTCATACGCTTCCGTAGCCCATGCTAAGGTCACTCCGGTGCTTATCGCGTCCATGCCAATCCGGTCAACCACGTCAATCAACCTCAGATAATCCTCCGCACTTTCCATCCCAAGCATAAAACCAAGTGCGTAAATTGTCTCGTTATCGTAAGGAATGATTGAGGTCTTGAAATAATAGCCGGGCTCGTAAAGTTCTCTGAGCGATGCTAAATGAATACAACCCACCGGGCAGTGAGCACATGAAACTCGCCTCGAAAGATACTTCTCGGCAATATTCTCGCCTGAAAATTCTCTCGCTATCTCTTCCGGTGCACTTGCAGATTCTAAATTCTTATATGCCATCCCACCGAGTTTATTCAAGTCATAAATCTTCCCTGCCGTGCCGAGGTCATGGTATTTCTCCATCGCATCTGTTTCAACCACGACATCCTGTATCTCATCGTAAACGAATTTGTATTCCTTTCTCTTATCCTTTGGTATTTCTATGCTCTTATCTGCGGATATAACCACGGCTTTCAGTTTCTTCGAGCCCATTACCGCACCCAGGCCTAACCGCCCGAAATGGCGATATGTTTCACATACCGCACAGGCATACCTCACCATTTTCTCCCCCGCTCTTCCAATCCGAATAATGGTTCTTACACCTGCACCGGGCTCCACCTCTCTTAAAATCCTACCGACTGCTACCGCTTCTATGCCCCAGATAGAAGAAGCATCTTTGAACTTTACTTCGTCACCGTGTATTGCCAGATATACTGGGAAGTCACTTGAACCTCTGATGACCATTGCACCGTAACCTGCAAGCTTAATTGCCATCGCACTTCTTCCACCGGTGTGGCTTTCTCCGAGATTACCGGTTAATGGCGATTTGAACATCGCCACGGTTTTAGAAGCGGAGGGAAATAGAGCTGTAAGAGGACCGACGGCAAAGATTATCGGGTTTGCCTCACTTAAAGGGTCTGTACCCTTCGGACATTCTTCTTCCAGAAGCTTTATCGCAACACCCGAGCCACCGAGATATTCGTCAAATAAGTCTCCCCTTTCCTCTACCCTGATGTCTTTCTTCGTTAAATCCGCATACAGAACCCTGTTCATTTCTTTTGCTTTCATTTTTAGATTTAGGTGGATGATATCACCTCTTCAACAAAATTTAAAATTTATTCTTTCTCATATAAAACAACTCCTTTTGATGAAACTAACCGGATAAAGGCACTATTGATATTGATCTCCTCTGCACTTTTCCACTCCTCTGGTGTGTAAATAAGAGGTTCAACAGGATATTTAAATCCAAAACGCTTTCTTATTAGTTGAACCAGTTCTATAACCCTATCCACAAATCTTTTAAATTTTGTCCCCATTAATTTTCCCTCCTGCTATTTTGCTTGCCCAATCTTTTCATTTCGAGATTTACCATCGGAATATGTAATTTCATCAGGAAGCCAAAAACTTATTCCTTTTTTTTCCAAATATCTTATCTTCTCTTCCTTTGTCGCCAGAAGTTTAACTGGTCTCATCATTTCTCTAAATTTCTTACGCTCAAAATCTTTAGAATAAAACGGGAAGCCGTGCCTCACGCAGATGTTTTGCTGCCTCACATTTTTTCTGAATTGTTTAACAAGCGCATCGGTCCAACCCGCTTCTGTATGAATATGATAATCTTCGTTTGTTTGCTCTTTCCGAGAATTATATTTATCGCTAATTTGGTCTAAAGGTCTATACCTGCAATCTGCTATTTGAACCCCCCATTCCAAGCATTTTATTCGCTTCTTCTCCATCTCCTCAAAAGGGATAGCCCAGTTGTAAAGCATAAAAATATAAATGTTTTTGAAATTGTAACCCCCCTCACATAAAATATCAATTTGCTCTTTAATTTCTTTAAATTGGACATATCCCCAATCCCAGGCTATTCTTGGATATCGAAAGCCCGCCTTTTTAAGCATTTTCCCTAAATATGGTTTTTCTTTTAACACCCTGCCATCAAACCCACTCTGCGATTCACACCACAAAATCTTTTTTTCCTTTTTAAAATCGATAAGTTCATTTAAAATATCTTCTATGTAATCGTTTGATAAAAAATTATTGTCATAAAATACAATTTTTCTTTTTTTGATTTCGCCTTTTATACTGCTTTTCGACTCGAAATCTGGCTCGATTTTTCGTACTCCACAAAAAGCACAATCTCTAATGCATCCTCTAGTGCAGCGTTTCCTATTTATCATATCAATAAACATTCGGCACCACCCCCTCCAGGAATTTCGTCCATTTTATATTTCCATTTGAAAACCACAGGCATTTG
>JAGXOR010000099.1 GCA_023659785.1 Methanomicrobia archaeon LH_S13 | reverse complement strand
GCAAGTTCTATCGTTGAAGTAGGAAGCCCCTTGCGATAGCTGGGGGTAGTTCACTAAAGAGAACAAATTTGTAATATAAATATAAAAATAAAAATAGCAATCATCACCGTAAAGGGAAAGGGGAAAGGTGTAGAAGGTAAGATACAGGAGTAAGGTGAAGGGGAAAGAGGATTGCTGATTAGTTTTGAAGATGCAAGTGGGGAGTTTATCGTATTCAAAAAGGTAATTTCAGGGACGATGTACGAGGTTGCGGAGCGGTTGGATGACGCGGCGGAAGTGTTGGGAAGACTTACTGGAGTTGTTATGGGTGTGAATAAGGAGACAATCGGTACAATTGAGCGTGGTAACAAGATGTTAGCTGGGAAGCAGGATGTGATGCTGGAGAAACAAGACACAACCATCGCCGTCATAAAAAATGGCGTTGATGAAATGCGGGAATTCAGAACGGAGACACAGCAGAATTTTACTAATCTGGACATATATATAATAATGGGAGGGAAAAAGAAAAAAGGTGTCTGAATGGCTTATTGCGAAACTTTTACTCCTATTTGTACTGTTGCTTTTATCCGGATTTTTCTCCGGCTCTGAAACCGCTCTGATTGGAATAGGTAATATAAGAGCGAGAGCTTTGTTGAAGCGCGGCGTGAAAGGAGCAGAGACAATTGATAAATTGGCTAACGAGCCTGAAGCTATACTCACAACCGTGCTTATTGGGAATAACATAGTAAATGTAGCAGCCGCAGCAATAGCTACCTCTATCGCAATAGACTTCTTTGGTAGTTATGGCGTTGGCATTGCAACCGGGGTGATGACCCTTTTAATCCTCACGTTTGCTGAAATCATGCCCAAGACGATTGCAGTTCACCATGCGGAAAGGATTTCTATTCTCATTTCCAAGCCCCTGTGGATTTTAACTTCTGTTTTCCAACCGCTTATAAAAGCTGTTTCCGTGATTACGGCTGCTTTTGAGAAGTTTTTAGATTTAAAACTGCAACGGAAGCGGTTGATGACAGAAGAGGAAGTGGAGTCGATGCTGGACATAGGGGAGGAAGAGGGAGCAATCGAAGAGGACGAAAAGGAGATGATGATGGGTGTGCTAAAGCTTGACGAAATCGTTGTGAAGCATGTAATGATACCAAAGGATGATATGGTTTGCCTGGAAGTCAATAAAACCGTGGATTCCGCAGTGGAATTAATAAGAAAGAGAGGATACTCAAGAATTCCTGTTTTTAAAGGCTCAAAAGATAACATCGTGGGTATTTTATATGCTAAGGATTTGTTGATAAAAGCGAATGTAAATACGAAGGAAGCCAACGTTTCGCTAAAAGAACTCATGAAAACTCCTCTTTTTGTCCCTGAGACAAAAAGGGTGGATGACCTTCTCACGGAATTCCAGCACGGTAAGTTCCATATCGCTATTGTAGTGGATGCGGCAGGGAGGACAAAAGGTTTGGTTAGTTTAGAAGACCTTTTGGAGGAGATAGTGGGGGGTATATACGATGAATACGATGTGATAAGCACAAAAATAAGAGAAAAACGTGAGTATTAATTTAATTTGCAAGTGATGATACCCGTTGAGATTGAGATAATCGTAAGGCTGCTGGTAGCAGTGGTGCTTGGCATACTGGTAGGTGCGGAAAGGGAGGTATCGCATAGGCCGGCAGGCTTAAGGACGCATGCACTTGTTTCGCTTGGGGCATGTTTATTCACAGTAATATCAATTCAGCATTTCGATGTTGACCCCGCAAGGATAGCTGCCGGTATTGTTGCGGGAATCGGGTTCATTGGTGCGGGTTCTATAATCGCGGAAAAAGGTCATGTTCAGGGAATAACAACTGCCGCGAGCCTTTGGTGCGTGGCTGCGATAGGGCTGGCAGTCGGTGTTGGCGCTTATGTATTGGCAGTTGTTTCCGCAGTCCTGGTTATCGGGATTTTGTGGCTGAAAAGAGTAAAAACTAGACAATGAACGAGGAATACGTAGCGAGAAGTGCGCAATTGGCTTTGCTCCTGGAACTATCTGCATATCTGAAATTGCTTTCAGAGAATGAGGATACATTTTGTTTATCGCTATTCTTGGTGGGTTGAGGGTTTAAGAGCTTAAGAGCTTTGCCCTGAATAGAAAATCTAAATCTAAATCAAAATGGGTCGAAGAAAAAAAGTTAATAACTACAAGTTTCTCTTTTTAATAAAAGGAGGAAAGAAAGAGCATTTTAGAACAACTAAAAAATGAACGCTAAATCTCTTGCCATCAACCGGGAAGAGAAGGAATTGAAGAAAGTTTCCGTAGCTGAAGGACTCACCGTGGGCAAACTGCGAAGAGGGCTCGAAACCGGTAGAGTTGTAATTCCGAGAAATGCAAAAAGAATAGAGGATACAGAGAATAGAGACTTCGTACTAAAAGCAATTGGTGAACGGACGAGCACGAAAGTGAACGTGAATGTGGGGGCATCAAAGGATTATGCCAATTTAGAGGGAGAAGTAGAGAAGGCAAAAATTGCGGTAAAATATGGTGCAGATACAATAATGGACCTCTCTACGGGTGGCAACCTCGATGAAATACGAAGGACAATTTTGAAAGAAGTAGATGTGCCAGTCGGGACGGTGCCAATCTACCAAGCAGCTTTAGAGAAAGCAGGAGGAAGGGCTGTGGTGGACATGAGTCCCGATGACATGTTCAATGCAGTAAGGAAGCAAGCAAAAGACGGCATTGACTTTGTTACTATTCATGCTGGTGTGAATCAGAATTCGCTGGAGAGACTGAGGAGGAGCGAACGCATCTTAGATGTTGTTAGTCGTGGTGGCGCTTTTCTCGTTGCATGGATGATTCACAATGAGCAAGAAAATCCGTTTTACAAAGAATATGATTATCTTCTGGAAATAGCAAAAGAATACGATTTAACGCTTAGTTTAGGTGATGGGATGCGTCCAGGCTGTATTTCCGATGCTTCCGACCGTGTGAAATACATGGAAACAATCGTTCTTGGTGAGCTTGTAAAGCAGGCGAGGGAGGAAGGCGTCCAGGCAATGATTGAAGGTCCTGGACATGTGCCACTGGATGAAATAGAGGCATCAGTGAAGACGATAAAACACATAACTGATTTCGCGCCACTTTACCTCTTAGGACCCCTCGTTACTGATGTCGCACCGGGATACGACCACTTCGTGAGTGCAATAGGAGGAGCGGTTGCAGGATTGTACGGTGCTGATTTCCTATGCATGGTATCGCCTTCAGAGCATTTAGCACTGCCATCTGTGAGCGACATAAAAGAAGGCACGATAGTAACAAAAATAGCGGCGCATACTGCAGACCTCGTAAAGGAAGGGCAACGAGAGAGGGCAAGATACTGGGATGATGAAATGGCTCATGCAAGAAAGAACCTGGATTGGAAAAGGCAATTGGAAATCGCGATAAACAGCGAGGAGGCTCGAAGAATAAGAAACAGCAGACCTTCGGAAAGTGATGCCTGTTCAATATGCGGCGATTTATGTGCGATAAAAATGGTGAAGGAGTTTTTAAAAAGAGAATAGCGACAATCAAAAGAAATCAGTCAATGTTTTCTGATTTTTCGCTTCTTTCTTCTCACCTTCCTTTGTTTTTATTATTTCTTCTTCAACTTCTGCTTTAACTACAGCTTCATCCCTCATTACCTCTTCCTTCCCTTTTTCCACCGCTTTAGGTATTGCATACGCATCCTGGTATATCATCTTCGCTTTTTCTTCCTTGTCTTCATCCGCATCGCTAACTAAAAATGCTATTTGAGGAACGTCCAATCGCAGCGATGCCGTAATATCCACCGCCTTTCTCTTGTCGCGGAAAAAAACCTTCAAAAAAGGAAAAACATAAAATCGAGCATAGCTCAACGGCACTTTACAATATTCTGCTATTTTCTTCGCTATTTTTTCTCGTATCGGCGTGTATTTTCTATCTTCGCCACTTTGCCCCGGCACTCGAACTCGTTGCCACGGCGAGCGAAAATATCGTTTTTGCCTTTGCCGTCCTCTCAATTCTATTTTCCTATTCTGCATCTCTTTTGCAGAAAGCACGCTACAAGCCATTAAACTGGACGCATATCTCCAGAACTTGTAATTCTCACGCCGTTTTACTCTCCCTAAAAACATATCCGCCCTGCTCAGGAAATGCAACCCGTGTAAAAAGCTTTCTTTATCATTTCCATACGAAAAATTACTATATATCCATTGTATGCTCTCCTCTGGCGTCTTGTCAAGATTGTAAAGCGAAGAAAGAGCTTCTTGCAGTTCGTATCCCTCCACACCGAAAATCTTCCTCAATGCCTCAAAAAGGTCCACCTCAATGTCTCTTTCCCCTATCGCTATATCGCCTTCGCTAATGAGGGATTTACCAAATTTTGATATAGAAATCGCATGCAAGTCGTTTATTGCAGACCGCAAATCACCGTTTGCGTTTTCTATCAACGCGTGCAGTGCTTTATCTTCCACTTCTATGCCCTCAGCACGACTTATTCTTTTGAGCACTTTTCGAAAAATCATGTGCTCGTCAATTCGTTTGAACCCGATTACCTTGCAATTCCGCTGCAACGCCTGCCCCATCCTGCGTTTATCATTGGCAATGAGGATTATTGGCTGAGGTGTTCTTTTCACTATATCTGTTATCGCCTTTTTACCCCCGCGGTCTTCGTTGCCGTGCAGATTGTCAGTCTCATCCAGAATGATTAATCTTGTCGTTTTGGAAAACGTATTACTTGTAGAAGCCTGTCCTACTATATTCTTTATCACTCCTGCACTTCTTTTGTCTGATGCGTTAAGTTCTATGACTTCCCAGCCTTTTTCAAAAGAGAGAGCATGTGCTGCGGATGTCTTTCCACAGCCCGGAGGTCCGTGAAGAATAACGGCTTTCTTCGATTTTGCTTTGTGGACTCCATCAGCCCATTTTTTAAACTCTTCTATCGCTTCTTCATTGCCCACAACTTCTCTTAACTTCTTTGGTCGGTATTTCTCTGTCCATTCCATGCTATTTTCTCGCATTTATCTGAATAGCCAAGAAGACTCCCTCTGTAAGGTGGGAGATGAATTGGCTCTTGTATTAACAAAAAACCGAAAAGCTTAAAT
>JAGXOR010000098.1 GCA_023659785.1 Methanomicrobia archaeon LH_S13 | reverse complement strand
ACATGTACTGATGCTCCTTGATAAGTCATGGAAATCCTTCTTTAAAGCGATTAAGATATGGAAAGTCCATCCAGAGAAGTTCTTAAGACGGCCGCGAATACCAGGTTATAAGGAGAAAAATGGAGAACACATCCTCGTATTCACGAACCAGCAAGCGAAGCTAAAGAACGGTTGGCTTATTCTACCGAAGAAGGTTGGGTTAAAAGTAAAAACGAGGCTAAAAGAAGGGTTAAGAGAAGTGAGAATTATCCCAAAAGGTGTGGGATATATACTCGAAATTGTATATGATAAGGTTATCAAGGTTATAGAACGAAACAAGGAGAGAATAGCAGGAATAGACATCGGAGTTCGCAACCTCATAACTATGGTAAATAACATCGGCGAGCCACCGATTGTTGTTAAGGGTGGAGTTGCGAAGAGCATCAACCAGTTCTATAATAAGGAAAAGGCGAGAGTGCAGAGCGTATATGACCTGCAGGGGATAAAAAAAGGGAAGAAGGTAAAGAGGCTATCAGTGAAACGAGAGCGAAAACTAAATGATTTCTTCCACAAGGTTAGTCGGCTCGTTGTGGACTGGTGCGTAGACCATGAAATCGGAACAGTAGTTATAGGGCATAATGACAACTGGAAGCATGAAGTGAGTATAAGAAACAATCAGACTTTCGTGCAGATGCCGTTTGCTAAACTAATCAACCAGATAGGCTATAAAGCAGAAGAGAAAGGGATAGAGGTAAAGGAGCAGGAGGAGAGTCATACATCAAAGTGTAGCTTCTTAGATAACGAACCAATAGAGCATCACGAAGAGTATGTTGGCAAGCGAAAGAGCAGAGGGTTGTTCAGAAGCGCAAAGCGAATAATCATAAACGCAGATGTGAACGCAGCATATAATATAATAAGAAAAGCAGTCCCAAAAGCTTTTGCGAAAGCAGAGGCGGACGGGATAGAGGGTGTAGGGTTACACCCAGTGCGATGCCCCATTGATAGCATCATACGAAGAGGTTTGAAACAAAATGGTTGAATCTCATAACCTAACTGTCTTAATAGAGAATTCCGGAAGTGCAAAGGCAAGGTCGGTATCCGTCAAAATAAATCCCTCCGGGCCGTTTGTTGAGGCATACTCGGGCTCAACTTCGGAGTTTACAGAAGAAATTCCAGCACCTTCCAGCCACAAGTTTGTATTTACTCTGGATATTGAAGACGGTGCGAAAGCAGGAACTTATAGTTATACCATTCTACTCTCGATTGACTACATCAGAGAGGATGGCGAGGAGTTCCAGTTGAAAAAGAGTATCGCACTGAAGATTAGCCCGCAGGCAGACTTTCTGGTCGGCAAGGTCGCAACTGACCCTGCGGTGATTACGGGTGGTACAACCATCAGACTGAACGTCCCGATCGAGAATATCGGAAATAAGGATGCGGAATCAGTAAAAGCCATTTTAAAGACCAAATCATTCTTTACTGGAGCAAAGACAGATTATCTCGGGGATATTAAACAAAGCTTGGAAAAGATAGCCACCTTTGAGCTTGAAGCAGACCGAGACACAATCCCTGATAACTATGAGACCGATATAAAGATCATCTGGACAGACGGTGATGAACGGCTCGAGGAAATCTAATCCTTCGGTTATCTATTTTAAGAGGAAAAAGCGAAGAGGATTGAGGGGGCACTCAGTTCCTATGCCAATGTTTCAAAGAAGCTCTACCCACTCATAATAGTTCTGGCTAACGTCATTGCAATGGTCTCGCTTCAAGAGGCAGCGAAAACCGAAATCAGTACTGACATGCATGGCTTCTTCTCTCCGGACACTCCTGGAATGACCGAAGTTCGAATAGTCGAGAGTGATTTCAGGGGCGAATTCATGGGTCTCGAAGGCATTGCGAGGGAGATAGTCAAGAAACCAGAGGAAAAAATCATAAAATGTCCAAGATGCGGGGTGGAGATGAAGAAGGAAGAAGTGGAAATGTTAGGTTCAGAGATTATCATAGATGTCTGTCCCAAATGTCAGAGTATATGGTTTGACAATGACGAACTCGCTAAAGTACTTGGTAATAAAATAAGGCTAAAAAAAATCGTGATGGAGTGGAAAGATGAGTAAACGAATAACATTATTAATTCTTGTTTTGGTTTTGGTTTTAGTTTTAGTATTGGTAGTTATTGTTTCTGCCGCTTTTGTAAGCTCAGATTTTAACGTATCAACTGCGGAAACAACTGGAGACGGAGACGTTCAAACAGCATCTTTTGTGAAGGGTGAAGCGGGAATCAATTTAACTGACGGGTTTTATGTTTTTGTTGTGGATCATTCTGATAGAAGGGTATCGTATACGCCGTTTACTCTTCTGCAAACTTGACGGCTTTTCCGTTCTGACCTGGACCACCGCGATAGTTGTTCCGTTGTGGATGGTGTTCCTCGAACTGATTGCTGGTATTGGCATCTGGATGCTGTGCCGTGAGGTAAAACGCAGCCCGGAAGGGTTGCAGGGTTCAATGCGAATTCATCGTGAGATAGAAGAAAAAATCAAGCAGGTAATAGTCAAGCGATACAAGTCAGGTGAGTGGTATGCCCTGGTTTGTATTGATAAGAAATCTTCGGTGATTGTGCGGGGGCAATCGATGGGCATAAAGTCCTTCCTTACTGATAGCGATGGGCGACAGATAGAGAATCCTAAATTCTATAAGCGCACATTAGAGCGGATAAGAATAGAGCAGCTAAAACGATCAAGAACGAAAAAAGGTTCTAAGAAGTGGAAGATCTGAACATAAGCGGGATGGTGAATAATTATAGCTTAGCGCAGTCAATACTGGATGCTTCGTGGAGTAAAGTAAGTTCTTTGAGCTACTTGGCTATAAAGCTGAAATAGCTGGTGGGCAAATAGTAAAGGTAAATCCACGTGGGACATCCAGAGAATACAAATATGGCAAACTGGATAGGGACTATAAAGCCTCGCTGAATATACTGGAGCGGGGTATGCTGGGGCAGGGACTGCCCCTTGCGATAGCGAGGAGTAGTTCACATTATCTTATACCTGCTTTTATACGCTCGACATTTTTCATCGCTTCCGCAAACGCATTCTCTTTGCTATCGCCAATCCCCATTCCCGTAGCTATGGGCTCCCCGGGCTTTACAATTCTGTCTTTCTCCGGAATATCAACTATTCCACCAATATCGAAATTTTCAATTATCATCCCTTCTTGTTTTGCAAACGCAATCGCTTTTGCAGCATATCTTTTTGCTTCCATTCTTTCCATTAGTAAGTCCCCTCTTACTGCTTTCACATGCGCATCTACTAAATTCAAATTTAGACCCGTAGAAAGTTCTACCGTGTCCAGACTTCCTTGAAATCTCGGATTTACTTCTATTACGACGGGTCCATCATCAGTAACAACAAAATCAACGCCGTTTGAGCCTATCAACCCTAATTCATTCGTTAATTCCACTGCAATTTCACACAGCTGCCGTGAAAAAATCGTTACAAAAGGCGAGATGTTCCCACAATAGACAAAAGGTCCGGGAGCGTCAAGAGAATCCAAACCTATCAACTGCTCATTCACAGATACCGAAATCGCCTCTCGTTTAGACGAAATGAGCGATACCGAGGCATGTTTCCCTTTTATATATTCCTGGAATAAAAATCCCGGCAATTGTTTAGCCCATCGAATTAATTCCTTTTCGTTCAGGCAAAAGAAATTTGCGGTTCCTCCTCCTCCATAAGCGGGTTTTGCTACCACGGGATAATGCAAGTGCTTCGCTTGCTTCGCTTTTTTTTCGTCTTCCGCTATCTCTCTACTCGTATAGGTGAGCGGATGTAGGACACCTAAATCGTCTAATCGAGATAAAAGCCACGCCTTATTCGATACTTCTTTCGTGAGCTCCGGTGCGTTCCCCAATATCTTTCTCCTATCTTCAGCTTTTAAGAAATTAAAATCCGCTCTCTCAAATCCTGACCCTATAATCACACCGTCTACTTTTCTTATCGCATCTTTAAGAAGTTTGACATCTGCTTGAAGCTGAAGCGAATTCAACGGGAAATACTTTTTAGCACTTCTTTTTGTATCTACGTCGCCAAAAGCATCGGCGGCATACATCTCATAGCCTGCTCTGCTCCCGGAAGATACGATATGCCTGACGGAATATCCTGCTGCCAGTATTTTTCTTATCTCGTGCATTTTTATTTAGGAATGATTTCATCAATTGTTTCAATCCCAAAAACCCCGGTCAAAATTCATTTCCGGTTTTAACTTAAGAATTTAAGAGTAGAGTGACATAACTCACCTTCCTTTTCTTATTGCCTATCATTTCGTTATCATTAAATAACCGCCACTTCCAATGGAGAGGTTATGAACACAAAAGAGATGATTGCAGATACGGTAAGCGATTTTTTACCTACTTACACACCCCTCTTTGTTACCTCCTTTCTTCCTAATAATTTTCTGTTAGCAATTCAAAAAAGGCCTGGGGATGGGCACATGCTGGACAGGTTTCAGGTGGCTCAGTGCCTTGATAAATGTATCCGCAGTTAAGGCATCTCCACTTAACCACTTTATCTTTTTTGAATACATTTCCATTTTCCACGTTTTTTAACAATGCAAGATACCTTTTTTCGTGCTGCTCTTCAGCCCTGGCAATTGATTTAAATACTGCGGCAATTTCGGCAAAGCCCTCCTCCTCAGCCACCTTAGCAAATTCGGGATACATCTCTGTCCATTCGTAGTGCTCTTCTGCTGCTGCCTCTTTCAGGTTAGATGCCGTGTCGCCAATCACCCCGGCAGGAAAACTACCGGTGATCTCTACTTCTCCACCCTGAAGAAATTTGAACTCCCTCTTGGCGTGTTCTTTTTCGTTATCAGCTGTCTCCAGAAAGATAGCGGCGATCTGTTCATAGCCTTCCTTTCTGGCCTGGGAAGCAAAATAGGAATAGCGGTTTCTAGCCTGGGACTCCCCAGCAAATGCGGCCAATAAATTCTTTTCTGTTTTACTACCTTTTAGTCCCATAACTTATCCCTCCTTCTTATGATGACAAAATATGAACTTTTTTGTCCATTTTTCTATTATTTGATAGTATTAGAGGGGGGTGGGGTGCCTGTG
>JAGXOR010000097.1 GCA_023659785.1 Methanomicrobia archaeon LH_S13 | reverse complement strand
ATAGTATCATAAAGCATAAAGATAAACATTTCGGTACATTTCAGTTAACTATATAGCTTAGAGGCGAAGTGAATATGGTAAAAATTCCCATAGACAATTTACCACCCGAAGATCAAGTATTTGTCCGAGCTAAACTCAAAAAACTCGATGATACCACCTTATCAGGATATAATGTGGGAGAAAACTCGATGTTTCGGGAATGCCCCGCAATTTAAAGACCGTCTCACAATTCAAAATAACAACAAAAAAACATTAACACCTTCTTTTTATCCATGTTATCACCCTTGATTTAACAGTTATCCTTCCCTACTTCTTACCCGAAAAGCGATGAAGGGAAAAGCGAAGGGATATGAAATAAGCGTTGAGAAAGGGTTCTGAAATGTCAAACAGGGTTATTAGGTGATTATGGATTGCTGGAGGATCGTTTTCTTTGATACTTGGATTTATAGGAATATTTCAAGAATTATCAGGAAGGAAAAGGGATTCCACCAAAGGCAAAGATCTTATGCACATTCTCATAGTTAGACTGATTTTTATTCTCATAGCTATTGGCGTGACTACACACATTCTTTCTATTAAAATTCGTAGATAAATATTTATGTTATTTTGGTGGGTTGGGTAAGCTATTTTTAACGGCATTAATCTTTTCATCAAAGGGTGTTCCTTCAATCCGAGTCTGAGCTTCGTGACTCCTCCAACTCCTTCTCAAACTCATCCATGAGAAAATCTATAAAATCTCCTTTGTTATTGTTATTGTTATCGTTATCGTTATCACTCTCACTTGAGCCTCTGCCTCTCATTTCGACATAGCTTCTCAGTATCCTTGTTGGCGTATGAAGAGTTTTTGATAAAACCGCACGCGAAAAACCCTCCAGTACCTCTTTCGGGTCCCTGCCTTTCTCCATATATCTAATTGCTCTCTTTTTCTCCTCCTCCCTTATACGCGACCCGTGTTCATAAATCATTGCAATAATCCTCTCAACCTCTTCACGGTTTAGAATATTTTTAAATAGTTCTATCTCTTCCTCTATTATTATTTCAACTTTATCAACCTCAGCAAGCCTCCTTTTCAGATTCTCCTCACTTATTTCGTATAAACAGTCCAAATTGTACAGCTCCACCCCTTCTATCTCGCCAACCCTCTCCTCCACATCCTTTGGATTCGCTATGTCTATAATGAAAAGGGTGTTGTCAGTTTTACGATGTTCCATTATGCGTTTCATTGACTCATAATCCAGAATAAAATGAGGTGCTGCCGTAGTGCTTATAGCAATGTCACAAACAGAGAGACATTTCTCCTTTTCCGCCAGCTTTGCCGCCTTACCGTCAACCTCTTCTGCAAGCCACCTCGCTTTTCCGTATGTTCGATTGGCAATAAACATAGCTTCAAGGTCTTTTTCTGAAATGGCTCTCGCTACCAGCGTTCCCATTTCCCCTGCACCAATTACAAGTATGCTTTTTCCTTCTAATCCTCCCATTATGTGTTCCGCAAACACAACCGCCGCGGACCCAATAGAAACCGACCCTTCGTTTATTCTCGTTTCGCTTCTCGCTCTCTTCGCTACTTTTATCGCTCTGTCGAACGCCATATCCAGAAGACTGTCTATCGTCCGGGCTTTCTTGCTTTCCAGATAGCACTTCTTTATCTGTCCAAGAATCTGGTCTTCCCCAACTATCATCGCTTCGAGCCCACAAGCGACTCGCATAAGATGCTCCAACGCGTTTTTACCCACGAAAATCCCGCTTTTTTCCAATTTCAATCTATTAACGACGGCTTCTAAAACCTCTGCTGGCTTTTCCGCACTTATATACGCCTCCACACGGTTACACGTTTTTATAACCACATAACCGTCCACACGCAGGTCTTTTGCGAATAATTCAGGATTCAATCGTTCTGAAATCTCCTCAAGTTCCTCTACACTACACTTTTTATGCGAAAACCATAAAGAGCCGATTCTATGCATATTTATCACCTACTAATTTGAAAATGATTTTTTCTGCAACTTCAACAGGTGCATCAAGAGCTGCCCAGCATTCTGGATCATTCAAAACACGGTTCAAAATCTCTCTCCTTCTGGGCTCTTCTTTAATCTCCTCTTTTAAATATCTCCTGAGATTGGACTGAATCAGCAGCATCTTTTCTTCTTTATTTCCTATAAGCGGCGAAATCTTTCCCTTCATGTATCTTGCCATTGCAGGTCCTTTTCCCCCCGTAGAGATAGAAATCAGAAATCCTCCCTTGTTTACCACTGAGGAGATAAACACATCCCCTTTATCTCCATAATTAATAAGAGCATCAGAGTTTGCTGCTTCCTTTATAATACGCCCGTTTAGATTTTCGTCACCGGTACAAACGAGGATTAAAAAAGCTCCTTTTATGAGTTCTCCCAGGTTCTGGTCCCACAAATCGTGTCGGAAACACTGAATCACTTTCTTCTTACACTTCTCTTTTATCCAGGGCGTGAAATCAAGACTGTAAACTTCCACATCCCCCCCTCTTCCTTCCCCGCTCGTCTCCAAAATTTGACGTATTTTTCTCTCCGCAACCTCACCGCCACCAAACACGAGTATTCTTTTACCAGAAACGTCAACATGGAGAGGAAGCATGGCACTTTTCTCTAATATACTTTTTTTTCTTTGCTCTTTAAAGTTTTTGGTTTTTTCCGGAAATAGTGTAAATCTTGTTTAAAAATATCGAATAAAAATCAAGAGCTTATGTTGAAATAAAGGAGACGTTGAATGTGATGTCCATTAACACAAGTGCCGTTTTTGTTCTACCCACAGACCGATAGAAAGTATCCCAAGGACTTTGATGCTAGTAGGTCTCGGTTTGAGTACACTAATTATTTCTTCAAGTTTAGATAACTCCTTTTCCAATTCTGCTCTTTTACCCTCGAGAAGCTCCTGTTCTTTCTTTTTTATATCATATCTTTTTTATATTTACATCAATTGTTGCATCCATTTATCCAGCGGACAAAAAAGATTTCCGCTTTTTTATCTTCTTCTTTCGCCCTCTCTTCTTCCTATCCTGCGGAAAATCACCATTGGAGTTCTCAAATTGATCTCTGATGTTCCTGACCTGTCTATCTGAGTAATTAGTTACAGAAGCAACCATTTTCTGCGGAATATTACAGAACAGTAAGAACAAGACCATTATCCAGCGTATCCAGTGAGATGGAGATGGGTGATTCGAATCTAAAAAATCGCTTTAATAGGCAATAAGAAAAGGAAGATAAGTTATGTCACTCTACTCTTAAATTCTTAAGTTAAAACCGGAAATGAATTTTGACCGGGTTTTTGGGATTGAAACAATTGATGTAATCATCATAAAAATCCATCCGGAATTAGAATCAAAGATGGAGATTATCGCAGAAGCGCTACATAAAATTTATCCACGAGTGAAAACTATCGCAGCAGTTCCTCTCTATACTCATACTGATGAGTTATACCGAACAAGAGATTTGGAGGTGATATGGGGCGATGAGCACATGGAAACAACGCATAAGGAGAATGGCTGTTTCTTTTTCTTCACGGTAAATCCCAAGCATGTTTTCTTCTCACCGCGACTTTCTTACGAAAGAATGCGAGTTGCCAAAAAAGTTTTACCTGGCGAAATAATAACAAACATGTTTTCTGGTGTAGGTTGCTTCTCCATTGTCATAGCGAAAATGCAACCGCAAACGAAGATTTATTTGAAAGGGCAAGAGATATTATCTCTTCTGCTTTCGGTGACTTATTAAGAGTAGAAATAGAAGAGAAGAGGATTGTACGTACGTTCTGTTGCACCGCGAAAATATCATGTGGTTTTGGATTTGCGTGTAGTGAGTCATTGAAATTGAAGACCCACAGAAACTGCTAACTCCGCTTACCCAAAAAGTTCTCTCAATGTCAATAAAAATCGATAACTTTATAAAGTGATAAAACACTCACTTTAATGGTGATAAAAAATGCCTGAAACCATAGTACTTTGTAAGGAGGGGACGATAAACTCTTATTTGAGCGCTCTTGTCGTTGCTACAAATATGAAGAAGCTGGGTGAGGATATAGCGGTGATATTTATGCAAGAGGGATTGGCAGCGCTCGTGGATAAGAAGTACAGGTATGAGCCCGGGTTAGAAGGATATGAGGAAGACGTAAAAACGAATGCAGCGGAGATGGGTGTCCCTTCTGACCCCTTCGAACTGATAAAAATGGCGAATAGCGCGGGAGTGCCTCTGTATGCCTGCTACGCATGGATGAAACTCTTAGGAGGGAAACCGCCAAGGTTTGATATCCCTGAGGGGCTGCAGAAGCTTGATTTGCCAGACCTGCTGAAAGAATTGGGTACGGCAAAGAAAGTCATCACGCTTTGAACGAAGAAAGGTTTCAATGCGCTGAGGCAATAGTAGAGCTAAAGGGCGGCCTCGTGCACAAGAGGCGAATAGAGAAGCGATACAGAGTAAAAGCGATAGACAAGTGGATAAGGAAGGAAAGGACAAAAAGCGAAGCAAAACTAATCTCAGAAGCGCGAAGAAAAGGCGTCCCCACTCCTATTATTTTCGATATTAATGATTACGAAATCGTAATGGAGAGAATAGAGGATGATTTGGCAAGGGAGGTGATTAATGGGGCTATAAGCGATAAAATAGGCGAGTTTGTTGGTATCTTGCATAAAAACAGGATAATTCATGGCGATTTAACCACTTCCAATATTATTATGGGCAGGGATAACAGTATCTACTTTATAGATTTCGGGTTATCCTTTATCGAGTCGAGCACAGAAGCAAGGGGAGTGGATGTACATGTGTTTTTTCAAAGCCTTGGGGGCACACATGAATCGTCTGAACAATTAAGAGATGCGTTTATAAAGGGCTACATGAGAACTTTTCCGAACGCGTCGCAAGTGTTGAAAAGGGTAAAGGAGATAGAACAGAGAGGAAGATATGTGGAAAGGAAGTGAGCGGTTTGGCGGTTTAGTTAGCTTTCAATCCTACTTTAGTCCGTGTTTAAAAAATAGTTCACTTGCGTCCCGCTGACGAACATTTCTTTGCTCAGTAGTGCGCTCGCTGATGTCGGTTTCCAGGTTATGAGATTCAACCATTTTGTTTCAAACCTCTTCGTGTGATGCTATC
>JAGXOR010000096.1 GCA_023659785.1 Methanomicrobia archaeon LH_S13 | reverse complement strand
TTATATAACTTATTGCGAAGAGGTGTGAATGAAAGAACAGAACAGGAGGTCGTGCATGATTCATCACCCGGAAATTTGGATGTCGAAGATTTTGAGCCCAATCTCCTACTTCAGACATTCCAAAATGGAAACGAAACGTCAGAAATGTTCTTTATTATCGGAATCACACAGGTAAAATTCGGTGGGATGAAGATGCAAATTATTTGTTACCATAAGCTGGCTATTTTAATTATTAAAAGTATCCTGAACTTTTTTTCACTTCGCAAACTTAATAAACTCCTCCAACTTCTCTACTGCCTGTCCACTTTCCAACACATCCCGCGCTATTTCAAATCCATCTTCTATGTTTCTCGACTCATCAGCAGCGAAAATAGCCGCTGCTGCGTTCAGTAAAACAACATCTCGCTTTGCTCCTTCTTCCTTGCAACCCAACACATCCCTCAATATTTTCGCACTCTCTTTCCTATCACCACCTGCAATCATTTCAGGCAAAGCCCTTTCCACACCAAAATCCCCAGGGTTTATGAAATACGTCCTTATCTCTCCGTTACTCAATTGCGATACTTTTGTCTTCCCGCATACCGAAACTTCATCCACTCCCGGCTCACCATGCACCACCAGTGCCTTCCTCAGTCCTAAAATGCGAAGCACCTTTGCTATAAGCTCGGTAAGCGAGGCGTCATAAACGCCAATAAGCTGATGCGTTGCATTTGCTGGATTCGTTAAAGGACCCAGGATATTAAAAACCGTCCTCATCCCCAGCTTCTGCCTTACTTCCATCACATTCCGCATCGCTTGATGGTGCAGAGGTGCAAACATAAACCCAATGCCTATGAGCTCGATGCATTCCTCTATCTTGCGAGGCGGTAAAGCCAGATTCACACCCAACTCCTCTATTACGTCTGCACTACCGCATTTTGACGTTACTGATCTGTTACCATGCTTTGCCACGGCAACCACGCAAGCGGTGATGAAAGCGGCAGTGGTGGAGATATTGAATGTTTTTATCGCATCGCCGCCCGTTCCGCAGACGTCCACGCTCTTCTCCACATTCGGGTTGATTTTCAATGCGAGGTCTTGCATAACCCTTGCGAAAGCCGCTATTTCTTCCTCTGTCTTGCCTTTCATCCTTAAAGAAGCTAAAAAAGCAGCGGTTTGGATATTATCCGCTTCTCCACTCATTATCGCTTGCATTGCGTTCTCTGCTTCTTCCGCATTCAGGTTCTCTTTTTCTACAACTTTGCCGAGATATTTTTCGAGCATTTTATTTGTAAGTCATTCGAGTTCAACATCTTCATAATTAAAGATAAATTTATTATAATTATAAAAAAGCATGCTAATTTTTCACGCCCATAGTCTTATTGCTGGGATCCAGTCGTCATATTTCTTTCCGTTTGCATCTATGTTCACATATTCTGAATGCCCGCCTGTTCCTGGGCATGAGTATGTGTACATCTTGCTGATGTTTTTATCACTGTTTGGCGTGATTGTGCCGTTATGTATTCCCATTATGCTCGGATAGGTACCATGCCCCGTATCGAATTGTGTTATTGTAGCAGGATATAAAAAGCTATTAGCCCAGAAGGGACGAGGCGGTAAAGTTCCATTCTCTACCCATTTCTTCCATTCGCTATCAGTGATTCTTGTAAAGTTCTCTTCTTCAAACTCATAATAGCTCATAACGTAACCTATACCAGCCAAAGTTATTCCATCAGGTTGCTCATAAACGATAATGATGGGATTAAACCTTCCAACTCCTTCGTGCAAAACCTTTTTAGTGTAAGAGTTAGTGCAGACATCAACAACAAGTGTTGGCTCTTCTTCTCCTATTGTATCTTCATCAGGTTGAGGAGGATAATAACCACAACTATCGAAGAACTCCACCAACCAAAGACCAAATCCATGTATATCGTCTTGTTCACCTCTTCCAAAGGGATATCCGATTGTCAGTGTCTGATTGTTCACTATTTTCTGAGCATAGGTTTCAAATGTATCAAGTCTTTCTGCAAGTAGAATTAAATGATTATGATATTTCTGTTGGAGCACACCCTCATTAGATAATTCTGTATCAATTTTTCTACATAGCGATGCCGATCGATTATAGAACTCAGGAATAGGTTCAACATACCCGTATCCTTCAGGGACAGGTAGTGGAATAACGGTTGGTTTTGCATACAAAATATAATCATGACGTAGTTGAGTCCAAGAAGAGAGTGCAGTATTGAGTTTCTCGTCTTGCCATGCTGTATTTTGCATAAATAAAGGATAACTTTGATTGAATTCTGCAAGAAGAGGCTCTAATGTATAGAACCAATTACCGTAAACATTCTTCTGCCAGTCCTCTGCGGTATAATTTTCAAATTCCTTTTTAAGCTTCTCCATCTGGAATTCCAGCTCGGGATAAGTCTGTTTTTCTTCTTCCAGTAGCTGATCCGCTCTTTTTGAACCCAGCATTGTTGCCATAACTTCCAGCCCCTTCGGCATGCGTGTCCAATCTGAAATATAGGGATAGGTATCTTGTTGAAAGACGTAACTATCTGGCACATATCTTTCTCCCATGAATTGGACATATTTTGGTGGTGTTTGATCTGGATATTCAAGAGGCACGGGTATTATCTGCGACTCTGGATATTCAGGTTTTTTAAACTCTTCTCGCAGTTTTTCAATATTTGTGACGTCTTCTAACATCGATATCGTGAAGTTTTCGCCGAAAACACCTGATACTGCTTTTTGAACCATTATTGGTGTTATGCTGTCCGCAGTTCCAACAAGTAATTTCGTGACATTATAAACTTTTTCCCATAGTTGCGTATCGTCAGGCGATTCTTGCAGCGCCTCCGAGATCATATCATAACCGCTTGTATCATTTCAATGTGAGAATCTTCTGGAAAATGTTTGTCCTCAATCCTGAAAATATGCCTGCTCAGCCATTTCATACATCTAAAATATTTTTCAAGAGTTGGATCTCCTTCATAATGACCACGTGGCTCATATTGTGTGTAATCATCACCAGGGTAAAACTCAACAACGCTATGATTCAATATTTTTTGCACGTATTCGGTAATTTCGATATCTTTTAGCATGTCGTCATGCACAACATGGAAAACATGCAGCAGTGCATCAGAAGTGACAAAAACGGAGACATTATGTCTCCCCTTTTTAACATTCAGTCCAATTTTATCGTAGGTATTCATCCCTTATAAATTTTTCGTTCTTTGTATCTCACCACCTCTACATATCTACAAAATTCCGTATCAACTTCAGCCCATCCTCAGTCAATATTGACTCAGGATGAAACTGCACGCCGAAAACATCGTAGTTTCGATGCCTGATCGCCATTATCTCCTTGTCATCAAGGTTTCTCGCAGTTACTTCTAAACAATCTGGAAATGATTTCCCAACATCGCCATTACCATCATCAATCACTAAAGAATGATACCTTACCACGGAAAGAGGATTTTTCAATCCTTTCAGTACGTTCTCTCCGTTATGCGTCACCAAACTCACCTTTCCATGCCTTATTTCCCTCGCATTCCTTATCTCGACGCCGAAAACATAACCTATACACTGGTGCCCCAGGCAAACGCCTAAAATCTTCTTATCGCTGCAAAACCTCCTTATCACCTCATTCGTGACACCAGCATCCCTTGGCGTCTTCGGACCAGGCGAAATTATTACGTGCTCTATTTCCTTTGCCCTGACAATTTTCGCAATATAGCCAAGATTCACGTTATTCTGCACCACTATCGGCTCGGCACCCAGCATCCCAACGTATTGCACGATGTTATACACAAACGAATCTATATTATCCACGATTAGAACATTCATTTTTTTTCACTTTTTACCTCCTGGCATTGACATGCATTCCAACAAAGCTGCACACTTACTCATCGTCTCTTTATACTCTCGTTCAGGGTCAGAATCAGCAACTATGCCCGCACCTGCTTGCAAATAAACCTTCCCGCGCTCAAATACCGCAGTTCTTATTGTTATCGCTGTATCCATTGAACGATTAAAGGAGAAATATCCCACGCCACCGGCATATATTCCCCTTCTTGTTGGCTCTAATTCCTCTATTATCTCCATCGCTCTCACTTTTGGCGCTCCAGACACCGTCCCTGCGGGAAATGTCGCTTCCAAAGCATCAAATTCGTCCTTGTCCCTTCTCAATCCCCCCACCACATCCGTCACTATATGCTGCACATGCGAATATTTCTCTGGATACATAAACCTCGTGGCTTTCACAGTGCCAAATTCAGACACTTTCCCTATGTCATTTCTTGCTAAATCCACGAGCATCAAATGCTCTGCTCGCTCCTTTTCATCGTTAAGCATCTCCTCTTCCAAACGCCTATCCTCTTCTTCATTTATACCACGCCGTCTTGTCCCCGCTATCGGGCAACCCTCCACTTTCCTGTCTCTATTTCTTTTGCCAGTTCGTTCCAATCCAGCAGCTTCAACCCTGACCAGCATCTCAGGACTTGTCCCCACTATCTTACGCTCACCGAAATCAAGGAAATACATGTATGGTGACGGATTCACATCGCTTAATCGGTTGTAAAACTCGAAAGCACTTTGATTTTCATCGGTGCCAGAATCAAAATCCGCTTCCAGACGCTGTGAAAGAACCACCTGTAATATATCACCTGCCCTAATGTATTCCTTCGCTATTCTCACACCTCTTTCGTATTCCCTCTTTTCCATATTTGGAGTAAAATCCCCTGACCTGGATATTTGAGCGGAATTGGAAGCGCTCTCACTTCTTTTATCCTCATGATTTTTCATTGACTTATCAAACGTTAGAAAAGAGTGATTAAAATTCAAATCTTTAAAAGAGGTTTGATTATCACAAAATTCGTTAGATATGAGAAAAGCTTTTTTCGCCTTATGGTCCACGATAACATTCTTTTTTGTGAGCAGAAATTCGCAATCCGGCTGTTTCAGCGTATCCACTGCGCTCCCACCTACATCCACAAAATAGCGGATGTAATCGTATGAAAGATAACCAACGAAACCTCCGATAAATCTTTCCCTTTTTATACCCCCTTCTATTCCGAGGTCGCCAAAGAAAACTTTAATCAGATCCAGAGGATTTTTATTTTCATATTCTTTCGCTGCATTCTTCATCTTTTTGGCGAGAAAGTCATCATAAGTCTTTGTTTTCAATATACCATCCTTCACCGAGAATTTAAACGCGGGGTCGAAGCCAATAATGGAATACCGTGCTAATTTACCGCTCCCCTCACGGGATTCCAATAGGTAAGATCCCCTCCCTTCGCTCCCTTCCTCGGTCCTCAAA
>JAGXOR010000095.1 GCA_023659785.1 Methanomicrobia archaeon LH_S13 | reverse complement strand
ATTTGGGAAGGGACGTGCACACAGCATCGGCATTAGTATTGGGGTTGCGGTATTTACATACACCTAAAACCACATAAGAGTATGAAAACTGGAACTGTTGAAAAGGCATATACACAGCGTTTGGGCATATTCTGCTGAGCATAACATCGCAATTGTCATAACTGGCTATATCCCAGATCCGGATAGATGGATAGACGCCAATTTGTCCCCTTTGCGGGGGCGAAGTAGTAGAAAAAGATGTGGAGAAGATTGGTAAACAGCGAACCACAGAGTTGTATAAGTCAATTGGTCGGACTTATGTTTATGAAAATGTCGTTGAGTAAGACCAATAAAGGCAAGGTCGTTGTTTCGTGGACTGGCGGAAAAGACGGTTGTTTTGCATGTTACAAAGCAATTTCAGAAGGTAATTTTGATGTCCATATCACTTGAATTTTAGAGATATGCATATTTCAGGTTAATAAAAGGAGCTAAACAAATATACATGAGATAGAAATATGAAAGAAGAAAAGACAATTGAAAGCGAGCAAATATACAAAGGGAAAGTAGTTCAGTTAAGGGTTGATACTGTTTCATCGCTGGATGGCGGGACAAAAATACGTGAAATTGTCGTGCATCCAGGTGCGGCAGCCATTGTCGCTTCGATAAACAAAGGCGAGGATGAAAGCGAAGAGGAAGAGATGTTGTTAGTGGAGCAATACCGAAAAGCGATTGAGCGTAAAACGTTAGAGATACCTGCAGGCACGCTTGAAGAAGGTGAATCGCCTGATGAGTGTGCCAGGCGTGAACTAATCGAGGAGACGGGTTTTCAAGCATCGAAACTGGATAAAATGATAGAACTTTATCCATCGCCGGGCTTTAGTAGCGAGATAATACATATTTTCAAAGCAAGTGAACTGAAGAAAGTTTCTGAAGACGAAGCTGAACTTTCGATACGGTTTGTGAGGTTGAGCGAGTTATTGACAAGGATAAGAAACGGCGAGATAAAAGATGGAAAGACAGTCATTGGAGTGCTGCTGTATCTGCTCAATATTCGGTAGAATTTTTAATTTTTATGATGACAAAATATGAACTTTTGTCCATTTTTCTATTATTTGATAGTATTAGATATGGTGGGGTGCCTGTGAATGGTTAATTCACATCCACCACATTTATTAAAGTTTATATACTAAAAAATATAAATATAGTTAACTGAAATGAGGTGAACATTTAAGGAAAAGTGTGGATAAAAGACCTTAAATGCGATGCGGAGAAGGGGACCACACCGCGATTATTGGCAAGCCAGCTTTAAAGAAGAGCCGAAGCACATGTAGCCAATATCGTGAAGAAGAACGAGGAAAAGCAGTTCCAAAAGCTTTTGCGAAAGCAGAGGCGGACGGGATAGAGGGTGTAGGGTTACACCCAGTGCGATGCACAATTGATAGCATCACTCGAAGAGGTTTGAAACAAAATGGTTGAATCTCATAACCTATCACGGTGCCAACCTTCGCCTGTCACGAGGAAAAAGCACCACCTCTCTTATGTTATTTATCTCCAGCATGCTCATCAACAGTCTTTCAACACCAAGCCCCCAGCCCGCATGTGGCGGCATACCAAAACGAAAAGTGTCGAGATAATACTCAAAACTATCTGCACTCAGCCCTTTTGATTCTATGTTTCGCTTTAGCAACTCATATGAATGAACACGTTGCGAGCCAGAAGCAAGCTCTACTTTTGGATGCATCAGGTCAAACGCGTTGCAAATGCTTTTACCCTTCGTTGCAGGTTGTGCATAAAAAGGCTTTATCGCACACGGCCAATCAGTGATGAAATAAAGTTCATCTATTATCCTGCCCAAGGTATGTTCAGCGGAAGTGCTGAGGTCCTCTCCCCATTCTATCTCCTCACCAGCCTCGGAAAGTAGTTTTATCGCTTCATCATAAGTTATGCGCCTGAATGGTAGTTTTGGAACTTCCAACTTCAAATTCAACTTGCCTAAGTCCGGATAATCCATAACCTTTGAATATACAAACGCAATAAGCTCCTCTAATATCGCCATTACCTCCTTATCAGATACAAATGCGACTTCCACATCCACCGAAGTAGCTTCGTTAAGATGTTTTGTGGTGTCATGCTCCTCAGCGCGGAATATCGGCGCTATTTCATACACGCGGTCAAAGCCAGCCCCCATGAGCATCTGTTTGTAAAGCTGTGGACTCTGATTTAAGAACGCTTCGCGTTCAAAATAGGAGATAGGGATTAGGGCAGTGCCACCTTCCGTCGCCGCACTCACTATCTTTGGCGTGTTTATTTCTATAAAGCCCTTTGCATCAAAGAAATGTCTTATCGCTTTAAGGACACGACTACGAATAACAAATACGTGCTTTGTTCTCTCGGTTCTCAAGTCCATGAATCTCGCATCTAACCTCGTATCCAACTCCGCACCAACTTTTTCAGTGGTATCCAGTGGTAAAACCTGCGATGCCTCGCTCAGCACTTCCATTCGTTCAGGTATTATCTCATATCCCAATGGTGCCTTGGGCTCGCTTTTTACTTTCCCTTCTATTGCTACTACTGATTCACGAGGAACTCTTTTCACGTGTTCAAACAGCTCCTTCTCAACTTTGCCTTTGTGCAGTGTAACCTGAGAATAGCCTCTTAGGTCTCGCACGATGAGGAAAAAGACACCGCCCAAGTCCCTTTTCTCATGCACCCAGCCCGCAATGCTCACGTGTTCTCCATCATTAGCCACGGTTATTTCAGTTGCGTATTTCCGGTTTCGTATTGGTGATGGTGATTGCATATTCATTATATCATTTTTATTTTTAGTATTTATAGCTAGATCTAAGACAAACGATGAGACATAAAACGACACCGTTTATCGAATGGGAACCCGCAATCTCACCTGAAGAGGTCTTCTCTGATGTTGTCGGATTGGCGGAGATACATGTTGAGGGTAAAAACGTGTACTGGCTTGAGATGAGACCATCGGAAAAAGGTAGATGTGTCATCGCCAGAAGGGATGAAAAAGACAAAATTAAGGACGTTACCCCGCCCGGGTTCAACGTAAGGACGAAGGTCCATGAATATGGCGGAGGTGCGTACACGGTCTTCCGGGATTCCGTATATTTTGTTAATTTCGATGACCAGCGTATCTATCATCAGCCGGGAGATTCCTATGAAGCACGTCCTCTCACACCGCTGAAGAACGGAGACGGGTCCTTGGGGAAATATGCATCCCTAACCGTGAGTCCTGACGGAAAGAAACTTCTTTTTGTATATGAGAAAGAATACGACAAAAACAAGGAGAACGGGAATTATCTGGCTGTTTTAGACCTGAACTCTGAACGCATATCCGAGCCAGAAATCATGGTAGAAGGCTGCGACTTCTATGCCGACCCCGTGTTCTCACCGACAGGAGATAAAGTGGCGTGGCTGCAATGGAATCACCCTGATATGCCGTGGGACAGTACGGAATTGATGATTGGAACGTTCGCAGAGAATGCGATATATGACGTTAAAAAAGTTGATGGTGGGGCTGGTAAGTCCATCTGCTTCCCGCTGTTTGATCAGGAGGGCAGATTATACTATGTTGTGGATATAATGGTGGACGATGCCTCCTCGCCCGAAAACTGGTGGAATCTGTACTGTTATACTTGTACCGGCGAAATAGAGCAGGTTACTGCTGAACAGGCTGAATTTGGCGAACCCCACTGGGTCTTCGGGCAGAGTAATTACGATTTTCTCCCGGGTAACAGGATGGTAGCAAAAATGGTCAGGGATGGAACAGCCTGTCTCGTGGTTATTGATACGGGAAAAAAATCCCTGTACGTAGTTGAAAACGATTTGTCCTGTTATAGCAGCATAAGAACTGACGATGCAGGCAGGGTATTCTTTATCGGTGCAAACAGTAAGAAGACCGCAGCCGTCTGCTTCATAGATATTGGTTCTGGTTCTGGTTCCAAAAAAGCTGGCGTTTTAAAGAAAAGTTCACGCATTGAAATGCTGGATAAGGATATTTCTATTCCCGTAGCTATTACGTATCCCACAGAAGACGGTAAACAACAAGCTCATGCGTTTCTTTACATGCCGAAGAACGGCAGATTCCGTGCGCCGGCAAACGAGAACCCTCCTTTGCTGGTAATGGCACATGGAGGTCCAACCAGCAGGACAGACGACTCTTTTTCATTCATCGTCCAGTTCTGGACCTCCGCGGGGTTTGCGTTGATTGACGTAAATTACAGGGGTAGTACAGGCTATGGTCGGAAATACAGGGATGCTTTACTTTCACGATGGGGAATAATTGACATAGGAGACGTGGCAGATGCGGTGCGATACCTGATTAAGGAAAAGAAGGTTGAGCCATCAAGAGTCGCAGTCAGGGGAGGGAGTGCAGGCGGCTATGTGGTGCAACGAGTTATGACACAGCATCCTGACCTTTTCAGTGTTGGGGCAAGTTACTATGGCATTGGCGACCTCACTACGTTGGTGGAACAGACCCACAAGTTTGAATCAAGGTATATTGACAATTTAGTTGGTACAAAACTCCCAGAGGGCGAGAGAGAATACAGGGCTCGTTCTCCCATAAATCATCTGGATAAACTGAAGGCACCTATGATTATCTTCCAGGGTAGTGATGACAGGATTGTTTCGCCCGATTGCTCAAGGGAGGTGGCTCGGATTCTCAGGAAGAGAGGAATCAGGCATGAATATATCGAATACGAAGGGGAGGCACATGGATTCCGAGCCAAGAAGAGCAATGTTGACTCATTGAACAGGGAATTTACGTTTTATCGTGAGATATTCAGCGAGAACTTAACTTAGGAGAGGGTGAATGACTCCATTGGAGAGCAATAAGTCGTTACATCAAAACTTTTCTTAAAAATTTTAAAGAAAAAGTGTTGTGTTAATCAGGCTTAACGCCTGCTGGGATCTCGTCATCATTATAATTCATTCTTACGTACATTGGCCATTCGACATTCTCCTTGTCGCTGACCGAGATGTCAACGTATTTATCCAGCATCTCCGCGGGTTTTCTGGCTTCCGGATGCGGATTCTCGCTGTAATTCTTTTGCTTCTACTTTTACAAATGTCATAGACCGAGTTCCTGGGAATTTCCTCTCCTCTGTTTGGTTTGATTACCGTTGGTGCAGGTGGTCCTGGTCCTGGTCCACCTGTAATCTTCTGCTCCAACAGATTCCCTGCATCGTCATACGCGTATTCTATTGCAGTCCCATTCCCGTAATCCGCTTTCACCAGCCTTCCCGCATCGTCATAGTCGTAGTTGACTGTGCCTGCAATAGCCGGCGCGCTACCGTGAACTACTCCTAGCTATCGCAAGGAGCTTCCGAACTCACTAAAAAAGGTTCGG
>JAGXOR010000094.1 GCA_023659785.1 Methanomicrobia archaeon LH_S13 | reverse complement strand
GGCACCGAGAAGCCGGGTAATGATCACTTAGGTGGACTTAAGACCGCTTATTTGTAAACCCCACCAATATGCCCATTCCAATGTTTGTCCAGAAGCTATGACAGAACCACTCCCGTACGGAGCTACGATAAGCACTGGATTGGCAGAGCCAGTATCTCCTTCCGTCAGTATTAGTTCAGAGCCAGCCGAAAAGCCAGTGAAATAGCCGTGGTAGGACCACTCCCAACCATCAAGTTCAGCATCCGTTATAACATTGGATGCTCTATTATTTCAATTCCTTTTCCTTCAAGATCGCTAACTTGAACTCCCAAATCTGCCCCGTTTGAGTCTTTTAGCGAAATATCCCTTTCTTTTTATTATCTATTTTTTACCTCCTGCTTTTATTTAGATAGGAGGGGTATATAAAACTATCCATACATGTAGTTAGATGGTTCCACTCCCACACCCTCGCCGCGATAAGCAGCTCTCTCTCTTTCTTTCCTTATTCGCGCTTCAACGGCTTCTGCGCTTTCCTTGAGCATCTCTTCTATCCTTGTTGTTTCTATATCTAACTTAGATAATTTCTTAAAAGCCCTAAGAGCTCCTGCACATGCCCTCAGATCTTCAGGATATTTCCCTACACCAAGAATAGAATAACTTTCAATTCCAAGTTTAGAAGCAAAACCTGGTAGAAGCCCGGTTTTACGAATAATGGAATATCTACCGATATTTTTTCTCATCATGTGCTTAACCCCGTCAGGAATTTGTTTCTTCGAGCCTTCGAAAAAGCCAACATAAGCTTCTGCTTCTTCCTCCTCCTCCTCCTTCTTTTTAAAAGGTTCTTGCGAAGGTATAATTACCCCCACTGTATATAACTCTTTAATACAAAGCTCTTTTGCGAGTTTAGCCACACACTCTGCTTGTTTATACGCCGCTTTTGGGATATATTCGGTCTCCGGGTATTTGCCAACATAACAGAACAACCTCTTTTCCTCACTGAACCAAATCTCGTCATGCGGAATTTCAAATTCCTCTTCCCGCGCTTCTACTGTTGGCGGGAAGTCATAAGAATACAGGTTCAATATCTTTTCAGAATCCGTTAAAAGCTCTTTTATATGATATGGTATAATATTTCCCATCGGTGGGAATCCCGCAATCAGGATATTCTCGTAATTCCTTATCTTCTTTTTAAACTTCTCCTCGTCTATGTTCCAGTAAAAACTGAATTCTTCGATTTTAAATTCCTTATCCATTCCCATCACTTATAACTTATAACTTATATATTATTCGCCAATGCATTTATATCTTTTACAAAAGAGCAAAAGAAACATGTTCCTTTTGTTAAAGCTTCTCTTTCTAAGAAAAGGTTTGTTGACAGATGAAAGAGGAAAGACACGACGCTGTAGTCGTAGGAGCAGGACCTGCTGGCAGTGTAACTGCGAAAACTGCTGCTGAACACGGATTAGACGTTCTTTTGATAGAAAGAAACCAAGAAATAGGCGTGCCTGTGAAATGTGCAGAAGGAGTGAGCAAAGCGATAGAGAAGTTCGTTCCGGTCGACAAGAGATGTATCTGCGCAGAGGTAAAAGGAGCGAACATATACGGTCCTGATGGCACGAAGGTGGTTATGCAGGGGGGGGAAATGGAGGAAGTGGGGTATGTGCTCGAACGGAGAATATTTGATAAGACGCTTGCAAGCGAAGCTGCACGTGCAGGTGCCGCGGTAAGAGTCAAAACAGAAGCTTATGGAATCATTGAAGTCAACGGGTATGCAAAAGGCGTTTATGCTCGGTCCGTAGAAGGGGATACACGCATTTATGCGAATGTCGTGATTGGTGCAGATGGAGTGGAATCAAGGGTGGGCAGGTGGATGGGTATTAACACGCAGCTGCTACCTTCTAATATATCTGTCTGTGCTGAGTTCCTTATGTGCGATGTAGAACTGAACAAGGATTATTCGGAATTTTTCCTGGGCAATGAAGTTGCACCAAAAGGCTATGCTTGGGTATTTCCAAAAGGAGGAGATTGTGCAAATGTAGGTCTAGGGATAGGCGGTGATGTATCAGGAGAAAAGCACCGTGCAATTAATTATCTGAGGGCGTTTGTGCGTAATAAGTTTCCCGATGGAAAGATCGTGGCTGAGATGTATGGTGCTGTGCCACTGAGTGGACCGCTAAACGAAAGCGCAGCGGATGGTCTTATTTTAGTCGGCGATGCAGCAAGGCAAGTCAATGCTCTAACCGGCGGTGGCATTTTGTATGCGATACAAGCAGGCGAAATAGCAGGTGACGTAATAGTGAAGGCGTCGCAGGAAAACAATTTTTCAAAGCGGAGATTGATGGAATACGAGAGCAGGTGGAGAAGCACGTTTGAAAAACGGTTGGAAACAGGCTTTAAAGCAAAAGAATTCTTCTTCGGGCTCTCTGACAAAGACCTCAACACGCTTGCTCGTTCCTTAGCTGGCATAAAAATAACGGAGCTTTCTACTAGCGCACTGTTGTTGGAACTCGTGAAAAGGAATCCAAAGATGCTGTTGGGGTTGGCGAAGATACTGCTCTAAAACAAATGTCAACGCAGGAGACAAGAGATAGATGCAGGTATGTGCCATTTATCACTTTGTCACTAACTGAGCCGAAGCCTTGTATTTGGATTACTCTTTCTGGCTGCAACTTCCACTGCAAAGGATGCTTTAGCAGTGCCCGTGACACCGTGGGCGAACTGATAAACGTTGATGAATTAATAAATTGGGTACAGAACTCAAGCCGAACTTATAATAACACCGCACCGCTTGAAGAGGCTATAATAACCGGTGGTGAACCAACTCTGGACAAGGACTTTTTGCTTGACCTCGTGAAAAAGCTCAAAACGCGTGTTGCCGTGAAGCAGATTACGCTGTCCACGAACGGATATTTATTGAACGGAAACTATGTAAAGGAATTGAAAGGCGCGGGTCTCGACGAAGTTAAGCTTGACATAAAGGCGTACACCAACTCAATTCACCAGTGGTACACCGGCATGTCAAATCGCCCGGTTCTTGAGGCTGCGAGATATCTCTGGGGAAGTAAACTCGATTTCAGGGTTGAAACGGTCTTGATGCCGGGGATTGTGGATGTGGAGGAAACGAGCGGATAGCTTCTTTTTTAGCTCAGATTGACCCTGAGGTCAGATATAAAGTCGTTAAGTTTGCACCAGGAGAAGCGAGAGAAAAAGTAACAAGAAGACCGAAGGACGAAGAGATTGAACGTGCGGTTAATACAGCTTCAAAATACCTGCTAAATGTTGCCCGGGGCAAAGCATGTGTTCAGTATTTTCCTCCTTCTGAATCGCGAGCCAAGGGCACGAAAAAGTGGATTAGAGTGTATCCGAGTATGGAAACAGAAACAATAATTGCAACAAACTTTTTTCTAAAAAGTTTTATTAAGGACAACAAACGATCAAAGGAACAGTTGCAGGTGATTTCCCATGCAAAGCTTGCTTAGCTTTCCTATCCTTCAAGTGCGTCTCGTGGTCACCACAAATAAACAACAAACCGTTTCTTTCGCCAACTGCATTTGCAATTGCCCTCATATTTTCATTTATAACTTTTGCAGCAACACTTAAATCCCTGTCCCTGTGTGCAAACCGGTCAATTGCACGGAGATGAGAAAACATCAACCTTAAATCTTGCTTATCCAACACGGAAATGGTGTGCTTTTTTATTAAGTCGTCGTATTCAAATATATCTTCACGGTCATCAACTGGGAAGACATAGCTTATTCTTCCCCAAAGTGGTTTTGCACCCTTCGTTTCGATTGCCGCTGCTGTCTTCTGACCCTCATCCTCCATTATTTCCAAAATGGAGTTTACATTCGACGTGCCCACATCTTCCCCTGTGAGAATCCCATGCGATTCTGGCAGTAAGCCGGTGAGAATAGAAGCAATTGCAGGTGTTGTATGGTTACTTACCGTTTCGCACTCGAATAGAAGTCCATCTCGCTCGACAAGGTCGTGAATTATCTCTAATTCATGTGCGAAATCGGAATAAAAACGGTAATCGAGACTGTCAATCACGAGCAATGCCACCACCTTAGGGATAGGTTTGCGAGAATAAGCGAACGTGAGTATTTGCTCGACTGCTCGGAGTTGTGAAGTCAAATGCACACCGAAAAACTCCGCCAGAGTAGGCGCTATTTGTAATAGGGAAATGGGTTGCATAAAGTTTATATCAAAAGACGAGTAAATAAAAGGTAAAGAGGTAAGCGTTTATGGAAAAGAAAAACCTTGCAATGATTTCATCAATTGTTTCAATCCCAAAAACCCTACACAAATACAATATAACTTTCTTTAATAAAATCTTCTTTATGAAATGAAAGAAAGTTTGTCGGAAGAAAGGATAGATGAATGGACGAGAAAGTTTGAACACTGTGTGCTATGCGAGTGGAAATGTGGTGTTAACCGGTTAGAAGGAGAACCTGGCGTTTGTGGTGTCGGTATGCCCGAGATTGCCTACTGTAACCTCGCACAGGTCCTGCGAAGTTATTCGGTGACGATGCTCGGATGTGATTTCAAATGTATCTATTGCAATGCCTATCGGCTTTCGCAGTATCCCGGCAGCGGCTGGTTCTACCGTGGCTACATAGACCCAGGAGAGCTTGCGGCAGAGGCAATTCGCAGGATTAATTCACCAGAAGGAAAGGCGATGCACGTGGATAAAATAAGCTTTACGGGTGGAGAGCCAAGCATACACTTTCCGTATATCGCAAAGGTGGTAGAAGAGGCGAGGGAAAAGATGCCGGAATTGGGCGTGGGGTTCGCTACAAACGGATTTGCGAGCCAGCCCACTCTTCAGCAGATTATAGACCTCTGTTCTTATGTTACGTTCGAGATAAAGGCGTTTCACGATGACACGCACCGGGCGATAACAGGAGCACCCGTCGAACCGGTTCTGCGTAATGCAGAATACCTCATCAGAAAAGGTAGAGATAAGATACGTGCATTCAGAACCATTGTGATACCAGGGATAAACGATACGGAAATAGAAGAAATAGCACAGTTCCTCGCCTCTATTGACCCTTCCGTGCCGCTGCGCATTATACCGTTCAGACCCAACTATATCTTATATTACCATCCTGGACCTACGAAGAAGAGAATGGACGAAATCGGACAGGCAGTCTTGAAAACTGGTCTTGAAAATGTCTGGTGGAGAGGATATTATCCGATAGAGGTGACAAAGCAAGTAGTTGAAGTTGAAACGGCGGCAAGGGAGTTTAAAAGCGTCAAGCAGGAAGGGGCAAGGCGTGCATTCGCGTATTCTAAGCTTGCTGGTTGTATCAGACCGGATAGAAACTGTGGTAAATGCCCGATGAAGTTGAATTGCCCTGCAGGATTAAAAGAGCCGTGGTTGTTAGATGAAGAGTAATCACTCAAGGTTATGAGATTCAACCATTTTGTCTCAAACCTCTTCGTATGATGCTATCAATT
>JAGXOR010000093.1 GCA_023659785.1 Methanomicrobia archaeon LH_S13 | reverse complement strand
TTATTAAGTAAAATTGATTTAAATAATATAAATGTATCGACTTAGGGGCTTTGAATTTATTGAATATAATGTTTTGCGGATAAAAGAAGTTGCCGAAGGCAATTTGGCCGAAGCGTAGCGAAGCCTTTTATCCGCTGTTATATGACCCGAAGGGCAAGGTTGCAAAGCAACCGTAGAGTTCCGAACCCCCGCTAAAATATTTGAATGAGGCATCTTCCTGTTCATTTTACTTCCCCTGCTTCTTCTCCACTAATGTGTAAAAGTAGTCATCGTCTCCCTTCCATGACTTGATGAACTTCGCCTTGCCTATCGACTCGATCATCTTTGGAACTAGTTCCAACATCCTTTCGTCATCTGCTATTATTTCAGCGTAATCCCCTTTCTCTATCTTATCCAATTCTCTGGAAACTTTAGGCGATCTTTCCGAGATCTTTTCCATTTTCCTAACATCTATTTTAATTTTTGGTTCTTCCATATTTTTTACCTCCTTTTTGTTTTCATAATGTTACATACTTATATATTGATGCCCCTTATTGAAGGCGGGGTTCGGAATTTTATATAACGTCGGTATACCCGCAGTAATGCACATATCATTCCAATTTGGCATTGTATCCGCATTGCGTATATACATACCTCTAGATGAACCTTCTATCTCCTCGATTTTCCTTCCTCTCATCTTTTTATACCTCCTCTATTCTCTTTCTCAAACAAGCTATCTAACGGACTTTTAATCTTACCTATATCCTTATTACTCACATGAGTGTAAATTTCTGTCGTCTTCGAACTTTTATTTTCCCTTGCCTATATCATCCCCAACCCTTCCAGCACCTTCCTCAACTTCCCTTCATTATCCTTACTCAACGCCCCCAGCGGAAGCCGGACGTCCCCTGCCGCCACCAACCCCATCATCTCCACCGCGCGCTTCACCGGTATCGGATTCGTCTCCAGAAACATCGCTTCGAAAAGCGAAAACAGCCTGATATTAATCTCCCTCGCCTTCTCCACCTCGCCTTTCAACATCGCATCCACCATCCCGGTCATTTCCCACGGCGCGACATTCGTAGTCATTGAAATCACACCCTTACCTCCTAAGCTCATTATTGGTAGCGTGAGAAAATCATCACCTGCAACAACCGTGAAGTCCAATCCTTGTTCCGCAACTGACCTTATAATCGCACCCACCTGTTTCAAATCACCCGAAGCCTCCTTCACTCCCTTTATATTAGTAATCTCTGCCGCAAGCTCCACCATCGTCCCCGCACTCACATTTTGTCCCGTCCTTGAAGGTATGTTATACAAAATCAGAGGTATCTCCACCGAATCGTCAATCCACTTGAAATGTTCCTTCAAACCTTTCACATTCGGTTTGTTGTAATATGGCGTAATCAAAAGGCAAGCATCAGCACCCGCATCCGCTGCATGTTTCGTGAATTCAACCGCTTCTTTTGTGTTGTTCGACCCCGTACCTGCGATCACCGGCACTTTTGAGCAGTCCACCACCTCATCAACCACACGGTTATGCTCCTCGTGAGAAAGAGTCGCCGACTCGCCAGTCGTGCCACATGGAACTATGCCCGCCACACCGCCCTCTACCATATATTCCACTAACCGCCTCAAACCTTCCTTATCTATTTCGTCATCCCTTGTAAACGGCGTTATAAGAGCTGGATACACACCTTCTATCTTCAACATTTCAACTCACTCACACTTCACTTTCCCCTTTCCCTTTCTTTTTATGCGTTATATATCCTGCTATCCGGTTTCTTATGCCTTTGCTCTCTATATTGGTGTGCTCATCCACAATTTTCTTATTTACGTCAAAGTCATCAGTGAACTCATTTACCTCCCTCAACAACTGTTTCCCCAGCTTCTTTATATATGTCGGTTTAACCGTGCCCAATGCTACTCACTCCCTTCTCTTTCGCTTTCTGCTTCTTCTGGTACTTCCATCTCTATCCCTTCCTCTCCCCTCTCTTTCACGTCACTTACGCCTATCATTAGAAATACCGCAGCCACCAGCAGCACAATTATGGGAATAACCCCTAATATAACCGTCACCAGTGCCTCCCTGAAGAAATCCACTTGTGGAACCACTAATATGCCTATCCCCACTATTACTAACACAGCCCCCAGCAATATTTCTCCATATCCCTTCATTTTATATCTTATATCTTCTCCTACTTCTTTACCCCTCTAATAACCAATTCGGCAGTCCCGGGCTTGTATTTCCATTCCTCTGGTAACACGTGCTCCTTCCTATAATACTTTACAAGTCTTCTTATCTTCGATTCGGTTAACTGTAGCGCTCTTTTATTATGCACGTCTTTCTTATTCACTTTGAGGTGCTTTCTTATTCCCATCGCTTTTCCCATCAAATTCGTAAGGTCTTCTGGTATCTCCCCTGCAATTCCCTTTTCCTTTAATATCCCTGTTATCTTTTTCCCCGTGACCTGTACAATGCTCGGCACGCCATGACTATCCCTCAGTGTTATTCCTATCTCACTTGTCGAATGTCCGCTCTCGTATAACTCAACCACTTTCTTCTCCACTTCTTTCTGTGTCAAGTCCATCCATTCAGGTGCTGTTTCCCTGTGCCAGGAGCTAAGGGGTCTTCGGGAACCCGATTTTCCTCTCCTCCTCGCATACATCCTCGCCATTTTATCACGCCCTCTATTTGCCCTTGCCTAATTTATCTTCGCTTTGCATATAAATATCTTATGATGTTTCTCGCTATTAACTTGATGATGCTTGGATTCTTTAAATTTAAAAGTTCACGCAATACAAGGGAAGGGTAGTCCATATCTCCACGAGTCCTTATAAGCTGCATCAGGTCGTATTTTGATACCGCATGCCATATCGTATCGAGGTCATTATCGCTAATTATACATCGTAGCCTGTGAGCTTTTAGTCCAAACGCTATTTCTTTCCCTATTTCCTTCCGCCACCGTTTTTCATAATCCTTCATCACCTTCATATCACCCTCTAAAGATGCTTTTGCCGCTATCTCTCCTGCTATCTTTCCACACTTCATTCCATAATACACTCCGCCGCCAGTGATTGGCTTGACCTGAGCCGCGGCATCTCCAACCAGTAGTACTCCTACGCCACCATCTACTTTTACAGTCTTTTGCCCTCCCACGGGAATGGGAATTGTCCCGGCGGTAAATTTTGATTGCGTGCCTTTGTATTTCTTCGCAATAATTGGATGCTCAGATAAGTTTCTTTTTAAAAATAGTAGAGGATTGGGAAGTGGTGAAAACCTTTTATCTATGCATAGACCAATTCGAGCTGTGTTTTCGCCAATCGGGACTACCCAGGCGAAGAATCCAGGCGCAATTGTTTTACCCACGAAAATCTCTGCAAATACTTCGTCTATTTCATACTCGCCTTCTATTTGCACGCAGTTCAGGAAATTTTTTGTGACGTTTAGCCCAGCCATTTTTGCTACTACGCTCCTCACACCATCAGCGCCAATGACTGCGTTTGCTCTTATTTCATTTTTACCTTTTACACGCGCTTGCGCATTTGCCGTAGCAGCCATTATCGTTAGCTTTGTCTCATCACCCCTTTTCTTTACACTTTTAACCTTGCTATTCAAAATTGTCTCAGCACCTTTGCTTAACGCGGCTTTCGCCAATTCCTTATCAAAGATATTTCTCCTTATTGCAAAAGCCCTCTTATCTTGAGATGGCGCTTCTATCCTCAGGTCGTGCGACTGCGAATGAATAACCGCTCCTTTCAACTCGCAGTTTATGAATGATTTACTGCTTATTTCGCTCTCTTCTATCGCTCTTTTGCTTATAAGCCCTGCACATTGAACTGGCTCGCCTATTGTGGTATCTTCTTCTATAATCAGCGTAGAAGCGCCTCCCTCTGCTGCATATTTCGCCGCCATGCAGCCTGCGGGGCCGCCTCCCACCACGACAACATCGTATTCAAGCATAAGCCCACACAAAACCCCAATCCTTTTATATCTGAATAGATAATTTAATAATTGAAATTGAAAAAGGATGAAAGCGAAGAAATCTAAACAACCGAGGAAACAAAGGAAAGCGAGGTATAATGCACCTTTGCATCACCGGCACAAGTTTATGAGAGTACCTCTTTCCGAAGAACTGCGAGATAAATACGATAAGAGAAGTGCCCAGGTAAGAGAAGGGGACACAGTGAAGGTTACGAGGGGCGATGACAAGGGTAAAGAAGGGAAAGCAAGATCCGTAGACCTGCGGCGCGAAAGGATAACAGTGGAGGGCGTTGTTGTTGCGAGGTCGGATTTATCCGAAGTGCCTCGACCTATGCATCCTTCTAATGTAGTGATAACGAAATTAGAATTGAAAGATAAGTTAAGGGAAAGCGCATTGGGAAGGTAATTTGGAAAAACCACGAGATTTCACGAAATTAACACAAGAAAATGAAGCTGGGATTAGTCATTTTGCTCTTTGCAATATTATCTCCCCATCACTTCTTCATGCAGCATCCTCACCCGCCTTATACTGGGATGCGCATCGCCTAATTTATCTTTAAAACCCTCTATTGCATCTTCTATGCTCGTTCTTCTCACCCCGTCAATCAAGTTATCCGCATGTGCCACTATCTTCTCCTCCATTGTCTCTGGTATGAAATTCACGGATGGCAGTCCTTTTTCCTTTGCCTCTTCCGCTGTTATTCCCGCGCCTACGTGCCTTTGAATTATTCTCACCACGGGCTCTTCCAGCCCCAACTCCTTCGCTATCTCTCCGCCCACGAATCCATGATTTGCAGTATGTGAGCGAGCCCTGCCTATGTCATGTAGCAAAGCCCCTCTAAAAACCTGATATTCATCTACACTGTCATAATGACGGCGAGCAATCTTCAAAGCAAGTTCTGCAACCGCGATACAATGTTCCACAACTGATTCATCACATCCTGCTTCTCTCAGTAATTTTATGCACTCGCCCTTTATCCTTTTTTTATCTCGCGCATCCACTTCTCTATCTCTTCTTTTTTCTCTTCTAACTCTTTTATTTGATGCTCATTATCCACATATTCAAAATTTGAGCCGCATTCATCGCACCAGAAATTCTCTGCCGCCGCTTCTTCAAATAAAACACGTTGACATTGGCACTGGTAAAACATTCCTTTGCGTTCCTCTCCAAGTTGGCTCTTTACTCCCTTCAATATCCCGTCTGCCTCTTCTTCCATTATCTTTTTTATATTGTCACGGTTAAAGCGCCACAAATATGTTATCCATCCACTATTCTCATCACGTTCAGTCCTGTATTCGGCTATTCTGTTCTCATACAATATGTATAAAACCTTTCTTACAGCAGTGAGTTTTGCACCACTCAGCTTTGCAATTTCCTCGTCCGTTATTTCTCCGCCCGGGACATTCTCCATTATTTGCATCCCCTCAGTACCTATCAACTTCTTGAAATACTCCTTCTCTACGAAACTGCTTGTCTCTAACATCTGTGATGTTTCCACCAATTAATCTATAACTTTTGATTAAAATAAACTTTTATATTTTTCGCTGTAATGAAGGTATGGTGACAAAATATGAACTTTTTGTCCATTTTTCTATTATTTGATAGTATTA
>JAGXOR010000092.1 GCA_023659785.1 Methanomicrobia archaeon LH_S13 | reverse complement strand
CAGACACTCTCTTCACCTACAAGAGTGTCCCTCTTCTGCATGAAACTCAACCGTTGAGGAGAAGGAAAAAGCACTCAAAATAGGGTATATGACGCTTCATGCTAAACTTTTCGGGGCACTACAAAAATGAAATGTCGTAAACCGAAAAGCTTTTTATGCCCTATGATAAGTAGGTAGTATGAGCACAGGCCTCGTACTTAAGTACGGGGTATAGTTTTGAATAGAGAAGAAAAACAAAACATAGGAGGTAAAAATCATGCAAAAGAATATGATGAAGGTATTGAGCTGTTTGGTTGTAGTGGGGATTTTGATGAGCGTGATGCCAGCGGTTGTAGCTGAAGGTGCACCGGATCGTTCGAATGAGGTGCCGGATGATTATACTCAATCCTCTATTGTGGTAAGTTATGATACTGCTATTACTTCTGATTCTAAGCTTGCGGAAAGTAGCTCCGTTACGATCAGAGTGAAGACCTTCGCATACGGTGATGGAACGGTCAAAACGCTGAATTTGGAAAGCGAATATTTACCTGTAGTCGTAGCTTGTGAGAATGGTGCTGCACCGTCTGAGTCCATGAAGGGAAAAGTGGAAATGACATTACACAAACATCTTTGGGCTACACGGCCAGTCCACCTTCAAAATTCCCCAATAATCGGGGTTGTATGGGCCACGTTCAGGCAAATGAATTAGCTGACAATGGCTATAGCTATCCGCAGATACTTCGGTATTTTTATGGTGCTGATATTGAGTTTAGACTTAATGTTCCGTTCAAGGCTCAAGTTCCACCCGGGATTTGGTCAGCAACCAATAAGTGTGGACAAGCATCCTCGTTAATGGTATTTTGTTATTATAAAGGAACAAACTTGAAGCATTAGCTCGGGGATATGCAGGATTTCCAAGTAGTTATAAAGCGAGTGGGTGGGATTTAAATAGGCTAAAGCAAGAGATTAATGCTGGTCACCCCGTTGTTGTAGCCGTAACAGCAGGTTATCTTTCGAATAGAGGATATAGTTACTCAGGAGGACATTTTGTCGTAGTAAAAGGCTATAATGATACACATATAATTTGTAATGACCCAGGAACAAATAGTGGTGACAGTAAGTATTACATCAATAGTGAATTTTTGGCAGCTATGAATGATCAAGGTGGTTCTGTTGTGGTTGTAATTCCCAGTGCTATCTCTTTAGACCTAATCTTCACAATTGATACTACTGGAAGTATGTGGGATGACATCGATGAAGCTAAAGCCTCAGCATCAGCGATTGTTGATGAAGTCCTTTCTGATATTCGTGGTGCCAGAATAGCTGTGGTGGATTACAAGGACTTCCCCGTTAGTCCTTATGGGGGGTCAACAGATTATCCATTTAATGATGTCTTGCCATTTTCTACTGATAGGTCATCAATAATTGCAGCTATTAATAGTCTTAGTGCAAGTGGAGGGGCTGACTGGAGAGAATCCGTTTTTCACTGGTTATACTTTGAGTTCAGTAGTAACCGCTGCAGAGAATGCCGATCCGGTAATTATTTACCCAATACAAATTGGGGGAACCGTAGAGAAATTTGAGGAATTAGCCAATCAGACAGGAGGTAAAGCTTTCACGGCTGAAAATGCCAGTGAAGTTGTAGATGCTATTTTAGAGGCATTAGAAGAGATAAAAACAAAACCAATAGCAGATGCAAATGGGCCTTACTTGGGATATGTCGGTCTTCCAATAACCTTCGATGGTATGGGTTCTTATGATTTAGATGGCACGATTGTCAGCTATGAATGGGATTTTGATGATGATGGAGAATTTGATGATGCAACCGGAGCAACCCCCTCAAAAACGTGGAATAGTGCATATTTTGGAAATATTAGTCTTAAAGTAACTGATAATGATGGGAACGAGGATGTAGATAGTACAACAGTTACAGTGAGAGAGCCAGTAGCAAACTGTAAACATTACAATTGCATTACCACAAGATATACCAACAACAGCCCAATACTGGAAATACGGACCAAATGGCTCAATAAATAATCCACAACCAGAGTGCTGGTATCAAATAACAATGGGCAGCAATGACGGAGACAATATTATAACAATTCAACTAACCGATGGCGGAATAGGAGACGATGATAGTGTTGCGAATGGAGTAATCGTAGACCAAGGTGGACCCGGAATTCCAACTGCAGTAGCACGAGTCCCAACGCTAACGCCAATCGGAATAATAGCATTAGTAGGGTTGTTAAGCGTTATTGCAATGAGCAAGATCAGAAGGAGAAAAAATTGAAGCCCATAACACCAAGGATGCCCCGTTTTTTAAAACGGGGTGGCGAGGATGGGGTTTAAGTATTAAAAGGAGATGATAAAAAATGAAAAGAAAAAACATAGTTGGATTAATAGCCGTAGTAGCAATCGTGGCGGTGGCGATGTTTTTGGGATGCGTTGAAGAGGAAACTCCAACAAAAGTTCCAGAAACTACTACTCCACCAGCTGAAACCGCAACGCCAATATCAACATTAACACCGGAGGCCACTCCAACTCCAGAAACACTAACTGAATTAAGTCTTAAAAATAGAAAGGTTTTAATGAAAAAATTGGAGGAGCATATATGGTGAAACGGGCGAAGGAGGAAATGAAACACATAGATGCCCCGCAATTCATTCCGAGTGTGGAGTGGCTGGGGCTTTAAGAGTATACAGGTAGATATAAGTACAAAAAATGAAAGAGAGAAAAATAGCAGGTTTGATAGCTATAATAGCGATCGTAGTGGTCGTGATGTTTGCAGGATGCCTAAAAGAGGAAGAACACGTATCTACTCCAACATCATTGCCACCCGCAACTCTCACACCAGCTCCAGAAATAACTTCTGCGATTGTATCCAACGTAATAGACGGCGATACCGTAAAATTGCAAAGTGGTGAAAAAGTCAGATTGCTCGGGATTAATACACCAAAAAAGGGACAACCATACTACGAAGAAGCGACAAATAGGTTAAAGGAATTAATTGAAGGGAAAACCGTTACGTTGGAAAAGGATGCTGAGGATAAGGACCAATATGGAAGGCTGTTAAGGCATATTTATATTGATGATACATTTGTAAACTTCGAGATGGTTAGAGAAGGATATGCTAACGTTTACGTTATCCCTCCAAACACGAAATATTCAGACGAATTTGAAAAAGCTGAAGAAGAGGCTAAAAATGCTAAAAGAAGAATATGGCAACCATCAGAAGAAGGTTTATCTGAATGCATTGGCATTCTCTATTTTCATTGGAATGCGGAAGGCAATGACTGCTATAATCTCAACGATGAGTATGTTACGTTCAAAAATACTTGCTCTGAATCTATTGATATGACGGGTTGGGCCGTCAAAGACGAAGCGAACCATATCTACACTTTTCCACATTTTGACTTGGCTGGTGGTGCTATAGTTACGCTATATACGGGTGCCGGCAAAGATACAACAACAGAATTGTACTGGGACAGTAGCGGTTACCGATGTAATGCAATATGGAATAATAAAGGAGATACGCTTTATTTAAGGGATATAAATGGCAATTTAGTAATAAGCTACAGTTATGGCGGATTTGAATAATCGAATAGAAGAAATAAAAATGATAAAGTATCAAATTGGATTTATAATCTCGGTGTTTTTCGCTATATCGTTTTTGATAACAGCAAGTGTAAGCATTTTAGAGCCCGCTCTAACGGTTGAATTCATCAAAACATATCCTTTATTTTCATGGATGAATCCAATAATAGGGTATGCAATACACCTGTTGGGAAATATATTTTTTACTGCAGTAGCCATATTCTTTGCATTGGATTGCTGGCGAAAATATAACGGTAATAAATAGAAAAACGATGATAGAATCAAACTAAAAAGGTATCCTTTTCAAATTAAATGGTAACTCAAAAATGCAATTATCCTGAGAGCGATAATGCTATCACTGTTGAGCGATGCAAAACCGAAAGTTTTATTATACCCTTCTTTCTACTGGGATATATACCCAATGAGTAAAAGGTTTTACCATGAACCGATCAAAGGTCACACAAATATTAGAAGACATCTCTTCAGAGGAGGAAAGAAAATCAAAAAATATCCCAAAAGAGAAGAAATCAAAAGCAAAGAAACATTTCAGGATTTATATCTCTCCAGCGAAGATTTCGCGCATTATTACAAAGGACAATGAACTGTTACTGTTCCATCGGGAGAAGGCGGATATTTTCCTGGCTGGGCTGCTCTCTACTGATTACCAGCAGATAGATGATACTAGCTCCAGAGTCCATGGGGGGGGACCACTATACGCAGATCGTTTGCAATCCCTACTACACTGCGTACTTCACGGCTCCTCACAAAGACCGTCTTACTTCCCTGACCCGGGTAAGGGCAAAATCAGAAGGACAAGGATTATAGAAGCGGCTGCTATTGCCGCGTACGTACCACCAGCAAACGGACTTTCCAGTAGTGGACGTCCTTTTGAGCGATGATGCATTCCAATACAAGCTGCTTACCCGCGATCAAGCGCTGTGCTGGGTTCATGATGGGCGAAACTACAAGACGTTGCGACCCGTGGTGCCCGTGCACGGCGAAAAACTCGATGATTTTCGGTGCAAATACTGGAATTATTTCCGAAAACTCTCGGAGTTCGGGGAAAATTCGCCTCAAGAGGAGGCGGAAGCACTATCGGCAGAATTTGATCAGGTGTTTTCCTCCAAAACGGGGTATCCTGCTCTGGATGAGCGGATTGCAAAGAGTAAGGATAAGAAGTCGGAACTCTTGATGGTGTTGAAACACCCGGAACTTCCTTTATACAACAACGATGCGGAATTGGGTGCGAGAACGCAGGTTCGCAAGCGTGACGTGAGCCTGCATACCATGACTGAAGACGGTACAAAGGCAAATGATACCTTTTTGACGATCGTTCAGACGGCGAAGAAGTTAGGTGTGAGTGCGTATGCGTATATCTACGATCGGGTCAGCAAACGTTTTCGCTTGCCTTCGTTGGCGGAACTGATTATGGCAAAGAGATTTCCGGAGAAAGACTACGATGCGGGTTAGGGTGAAGGCGGTATGTTGGACGTGGTATATTCTCCAGAAAATATCGCGTAGTGCAGTAGAATATTGATCCTCCGTGTATGACTGAATGGTATGTTCAACCTGGGGGTAACTGTGAAGTAGTGTATCTTCACTCCATTACCAATCAATTTGGAGAGGATACGATATATCTTAAGTATATAAATAGTAATGGTGGGGAGTAATGATTTGCTTATCATCTTGACAACTCCCTACCGTAATTTTCTATGTTTATCTATAAAATCGCTTTGCTTTTATAATACAAGATACAAGATTTTCGAGTTCGATTTCTTTTAAATGAACTTGTTTTCTCAACATCATCGAACTTTTTCCGTTAAAAGGGTAACAAGGCACGAACTCAAGCATGACCGGCATACGGTGTCACTGCTGATAGATCTCTTTATTTTTTTCCCTAAGTATCGCGGGAAGGTATTGCTCGATGAGGTGGCGGAGGCAGCGAAAGGGATTATCCGAGAAAACTGCAAAGAACTCGATATTGAAGTTATAGACAAACCTTTCTTTAGAAAAGAAAGCTTTACCAAAGAAACTATTCTTT
>JAGXOR010000091.1 GCA_023659785.1 Methanomicrobia archaeon LH_S13 | reverse complement strand
TAGACGGGGGTGGATGTGAATTAACCATTCACAGGCACCCCACCCCCCTCTAATAAATTGATGTAAATATTAATAACTTTTTGTTCATTTTATCCCTTCTTTTGTTTCTTTCTGTAAACGCTTTCTTTCTAAGAAAGGGTTTTTTGAATATTTAAAACTCAAACTCATCTCTGCAACTGAAGAAGGACTTGCCCTCTCTTTCGCATCCAGTATCTCTATGATAATCCCTCCCTTAACTTTGCCATAAACTTCTTGATGTCTCTCATCGCCACTTCTATACTTCTCTTGCCCATCTGGTTCTCGTAAAAGTTACGGTGCAGGCTATTTGCAATATGAAATAAATCCACCAGATCATCGTCCTTTCTAACGATGGAGATATTTTCCACAAATCCCCATAGACCACCATGTTTCTCTAACTTCTTTCCTTCATTCGCTGCTACTGACTTCACCGCCAATGCCGCAGCACCCCACAGCTTTTCAGAAGCTTGAAGTAGGTCACCTTTACTCAAAAATTCTTCTCCCTCTCTAAAGTATCTGTCACTTAAAGATAGGTAAAGCTCCACAAGCTCCTCTGGGTCTAACCCTTCGTTCAAACCCTTACGCACAAACTCAACGCCTAACTCCTCAGGTAGGTATCCCGTTTCCTCTGCCTTTTCCCTCAGTTTCTCGCCAAGCCGGTGCGGCAAAGTGATAGATGCAGCTCCCATGTTTATTTGCCTCCTATGTTATGATTGGTATAGTGGCATATAATAAATATTTAAATCTCTTATATTTCTACCAGTTCGAACAACTTCTTCGGTTTTTTCAGCTCTTGCCCACTCGCTATCGGCACCATCATCTCCTCAAGCTTCACAGAATGCACGTCGCTTTCCATACCCAATTGCGACCACACCTCTCCCATCTTCTCAGGCATCACCGCTTCCAATCCAATACAAACAGCTTTTATTATTTGCAGCACGTTCTTTACTATCTCGCCACATCGTTCTCTACCCGCATCACCCATTTTAATCAAATGCCAGGGCTCCTCGCGTTGAAAAAAACTATTACCAAAATCCGCCAGTTTCATTGCCGAATCAACGAGCTTCTTGAATTCGTATTCGTCTACCACTCTCGTCTCTTCCTCCTTCGTACGCTCTATCGCAGCAAAAACATCCTCGTCTATTTCGCCTTCGGGAACCACGCGGAAATTTTTATATGCAAATGACACAACTCGATGAACAAGGTTTCCCAGAATCGCTACTAACTCGTTATTCACACGCATAGAAAAGGAATCCCAGGAGAAATCCAATTCCTTCGTGTGGCTTGATTGTGCCACTAAATAATACCGTAACGTATCAGGATGGAATCGTTCTAAAAACTCTTTTACCCTTACCACGTTCCCGCGGCTCTTTGAAAACGTCCCCCCGTTTATCTTTACCATTCCGGAGGCGACAACGGCATCAGGCAGCGAATAACCCACTCCTTTGAGCATTGCAGGCCAGAATATGCAGTGATGATAGATAATGTCCGTGCCGATAAAATGCACAATTGTCGCTTTGTTTCCTTTCCAATACTTTCTCCAGTCCTTCTCATCCGTTGTATAATTCAACAGCTCTTCTGTAAAGGATATATACCCAATCGGGGCATCAACCCAGACATAAACAACGAGGTCATCCCTACCCGGGAATTTTACGCCCCATTCCATAGCTCTCGTTATACACCAATCGCGTAGTTCCTTCTTTGTCCATTCCAGCGCGTAGTTTCGCGCATTCCGAGTACCACCCAATTTATCTAAATAGGAAATGAGGAAATCGGTGAACGAGGAAAGATTGAAGAAGAAATGTTCCTGCTGCTTGAAATCTGCTTCGTTTCCACAAATCTTGCATTTCGGCTCTATTATCTCCCCAGGTTCAAGATGTTTACCACAGCCCTGGTCACATTCATCTCCTCTTGCAATAGCACCGCAGTAGGGGCATTTTCCCTCTACGTATCTATCGGGTAGAAACCGCCCACAGGTATTGCAAAACGCCTGTTTTGTTTCCTTCTTATATACATATCCGTTCTCTATCAATTTCTTTACTATCTCTTCCGTCCTTCTATGGTTGCTTTCCGAATCTGTCCACCCATAATAGTCGAAATTGACGTTCAGAGCTTGAAAAATTCGTTTGAAATGCTCATGATATTTCGCAACAACCTCTTCAGGTGTGATGCCTTGCGCTTCTGCACTCAGCACAATCGGCGTCCCATGCGTGTCTGAACCGCTAATAAAAATAACATCATAACCCATTTTCCGGAGCATCCTCACGTAAATATCCGCGGGGACGTAAGTCCTGAGGTGCCCTATATGACACTCTCCGTTAACGTAAGGCAGTGCAGAGGTTACCAGAACTGGCTTCTCGATTGGGATTTTCATCTGTTTATTGTTATAAGCATATAAAGTATGATTTCTTTTTGAAAGAAAGTTTTGTTTATAGCAATAGCATCTATATCAAAAATAGCGCTATAATTCTTTTGAAATAAAAAAAGAGAGGGATAAATACCCCTCACATACGAAATTTTATCTATCTCCGAATAGTCCACCAATGTTAATTGATGAACTGCTCCTTCCAGAGGTGCCTGATGGTAAGAACGGTTTTAGAGCTGCTGCTAAAACAATCCTTGTCTCATCCACTACTACAAGTTCTCACGAATATGAATCTTACGGGAATGTTATTGTTAAAGCATCGAGTGATCCAGGCAAATTGATATTGATATTGATATTGATATTGATATTGCTGTCCGGACTTATATGGAGCAATGGTTCCGTAACAATTGACCGATATATAGTGGTGATTTTTAGGCCCCGAAGAGGAAGAGGTTAGTTCTTCCAAGTATTATCTCGAATTCTACCGGGATATAAATCTTTTAAAAACCTATAGATTTGACACAATTGAATTTACAGACAGTCCGGAGATACAAGATGGTTTTGTTGTTACCGTGGAAATGCAGAGGATGTAGATGGCGATTCTCTTACTTACATTCTTTATTTCAGTGACGACCGCGGTTCAACCTGGGGAACGATTGCAATGGATATAGAGGGTTCATCATATCACTGGGATTCTTCAGCTTATCCTGATAGCGATAGTTGCATGCTAAAAATAGTTGCTTCTGATGGATTTAACTCCGCTGAGGACACAACAGAATCTGTTTTTTCTTTAGCTGATAAATCACCATTCGTCGCTATATTAAGCCCAGAAAACAATTCAATATTTGGAAAAGAAGAGGAAATTTATTACCGTATCCACAAATCCACTACCAAATGCAGATTTTTATTCAAACGTAACCTGGGGCAATGCTCCCCTAACTGTTCAATTTAACGATACTTCTTCGCATGACCCAACATCATGGTCTCGGGACTTCGGTGATAATTCTGCATCAACCGAAAAGAATCCATCTCATACTGAATGTAAATCAGAATGTAAACCAGTTGGAATTGGATGAAGACATTCCGACTGGCTGGACTGTTGCTCGTACAGACAGTGCAGGAGCGATATTTGATACTTCTGATTTAAGAGGGACCTGGCCATCTGTAAGTGCTGGAGAAACTAAGACGGTCTCTTATGATGTAACAGTACATTCTAATGCTACAGAAGGAAGTTATCCAATCTCAGGTGAAATCTCTGCCACCAATGAAACTCGCACAAGCATTGGAGGAGATACTGAAATTAAGGTGGATAAGATTTACGTAAATGAGGATGCTTACGAAACAGAATATAAAATAAAAATAGCGACTTATACCGGACTTATTGCTGATATAACAGTATCATCACCTCTTTCTCTATGAATATGAAATGTCGTTCACCAGGAACGACGAGCACATGCGGAATCTCACCAAAATCATAGCTCTTCATTTTCAAATACCAAAAACCATCCTGAGTGTATTTCTAACGGCAGGGGCAAGACCAATGACAAGCAGAGTCAACAGAACGAGGTTTTTTAGTTCTCTTTCGCGCTCGTCAAATTGCGTATCCAATAGGTATAACACGGGAATTAGTATTCCAAGCTTGAGGAGATACATCCCCGCTGCTGAGCCCATATACTTTACCATAATGCCTTCCATCACGTGCTTTCCGCTATAACCAAGTAAATCAATCCCGATGTACGAAGAAGTGACATCAAGCAGATGAACAGCTAAAACTGCGAGGTTCAGCTTCTCTGTTATAAAAATCACAGTGAATTTCGCTGCAATTACGTATATCACGAGCAATATTGTGCCTGAAATGCCAATAACGGCAAAGAGAACCCAGGGTCTAATTATCTTTTCCTTACTCAATAGAATTGTCAGGTTTATGAAGAACCATATCACTCCCACCAGACCAAAAGGCACCAAATACCTGAAATCTGAAACCTGAAACCTCTCACCTATAAAGTTCGATTTGGATAATTTCACGGATATTGTAAGTATGGCAACGCAGCAAAAGAAGAGAAGAAAATAGATTAACGGTGTTATCAGCAAGTAGCTTGCAGGCGCAGAAAATAACCCCGCATCTTCCATTACCCTCAGGGTCGCACCAACGAATATGTAGGGCGATACAGCAGCGATAAAAGGTTCGTCTATTTCTACATTGAGCTTCTTCAATAATTTAAATGTCAAAAAGAGGCACAATACCAGTAATAAAGCCCACGTTATCGTATTTATTGGATTGTATCCCGTGTCATGGGTTATTGGATGGATATAGTATGTGTAAATAAATTGTCTTATCGCTTCGAGCATGGTATGTTATTTGTAGAGTTAGGAGAGGTAAAAAACCACGAGATTCCACAAGATTAACACAAGAAGATGAAGTGATAAGAAATACAACTACACTATTTGCACGGGTTCTTATCCACAGATTCATCATACTAATGCACTGCAAACGGTAAATGGATGGATAAACTGCACTGAATTTATAAATGCGAATGGAAAGCGATATAACAACTGGATACCTGCTATTAAGTTGTTTTAGTAAAACTTTTCCAGCGATTAAATTGGAGTAAAATGAAAATGATTTACACAAAGCAAACGAGAAAATCTTAGTTTTACCGGTATTACCGGTAAATAAGCACTCATGGGGAAGTTGCCCCTACTTGACGGTAACTAGCTATGATTTTTGCTTTGTATCTCCCTGTGTATTTTTGGGGGCTGCTCGGGTCTTGTTTTCTCTGTCAGGGCGCTTTAAAGACCTTCTTCACGGTATCTTTTCTTGGTTCTCCAAACCATATTCCTGCCGACTTCTACTATTTCTACTATTTCTACTATTTCTGTATCCCCTTTTTTGCTAGTTCGCCAGTAGCAGAATGCGTGCTCGGGTTAGCTCTCTTGCACTCTTGCATCCCTCTTCTTTTACCTTCGCTTCCTCTTTTTTTATCGCCGAGGTAAGAAGAGAAAAAGAGAAAAAAAATAACAAACTATAAATGGATATTCTGAATCGGTTATCCATTCTTCAAATGGACATGTCCCCTCTTTATGCTGCACTTCTATTTTCAATTTGTAATGTTCTGAGGCAGGCATTTCAATTGGTATCTCTAACCTACCTCTTAAAGTAGTAAAGTTCTACTGACTCTTCACCAGGGTTTAAAGTTGGTGTTCTGAGATGGTCGATTTTCTCAGAATGTGAGGGGCTTCATGCGATTGTTTCGTCAG
>JAGXOR010000090.1 GCA_023659785.1 Methanomicrobia archaeon LH_S13 | reverse complement strand
CACATCTAATACTATCAAATAATAGAAAAATAGACAAAAAGTTCATATTTTGTCATCATACCCCTAACTACAACTTCATGGATTTGCTGTATGGTTGTATGGTCTATTTCTCTTTTGTCCTTTGCTATTGCTTCTATCAAGTCGTAAGCCTCTGCAAGATTAGTTGCTTCCAAGTGTTCTCTTACGGATTTCCCGCCAATTGTTATCCCCTCTTCAAGCACGAGTTTGGTTTCTTGAAGTGTCAGCGTATTGCCTTCAATAGCGTTTGAATGATAAGTATGCAGTAACCTTAGCTCATCCCTAAGTTTTCCCACCGCACTCTCAGGTAGAGGTCTATGCGCGTCTAATCGTTCTTTCTTCCGCTGGATTTTTTCGAGCAAATCACTTCTGATTAAAGTATCGCTATCGGGCATTTTCTCGGTTAAGCAATGTAATGAAAATAATATAAAATAAGCAACTTTTTTATACTTCTGCATGCATACAGATAAAACGTGATTGCAAATGGAAACAGAAACAGTAAAGATAGGATTTGTGAAATTAGGGAATATAGGAACTTCAAGAATAGTGGATTTATTGCTGGACGAGAGAGCGGATAGAGAGGATATAGACGTTCGTGTGTTGGGTACGGGAGCGAAGATGACGCCAGAAAACGCGGCTGACACTCCGCGCCTGCTGGACTGGGACCCCGATGTGGTGATAATAACCAGCCCCAATGCAGCACTTCCAGGACCTAAGAGCGCACGTGAGATGGTAAAGGAGAAAGGCAAGCCTTGCATCGTTATCTCAGATGCACCGGCGAAAAAGGCAGTGGATAAGTTAAAAGAAGGTGGATTTGGATACATTATCATTCCCGGGGACCCGATGATAGGAGCGAGAAGGGAGTTTTTAGACCCCGTAGAGATGAGTCTGTTCAATGCGGATGTCCTTTCTGTTCTGTCCATAACAGGAGTAGCGAGATTGGTGCAAGAGGAAATAGATGCCGTTATAGAAGCGATAAAGAAAGGCGAAGAAGTGAAAGTACCTCAGATAATAGCAACTGCGGAGCGCGCGGTAGAACGAGCAAAGTTCTCCAATCCGTATGTAAAAGCGAAAGCGATCGCAGCTTACAGCATGGCAGAGAAAGTAGCGGAACTGGACGTGAAAGGGTGTTTCACGATGAAGAACCCCGAAGAATACGTGCCTATGGTAGCGGCAGCGCATGAACTGTTAAGAGCAGCGGCAAAGCTTGCATGCGAAGCGAGAGAAGTAGAAAAACAAACTGACAGTTTAGTTCGAGAGCCACATTCCCGAACAGGCGAACTACTGAAGAAGGAGAAATTAATGGAGAAGCTGAGTGCGTGAGTAATTTCTCACGCCACCTCTCATCTCAGGTTTGAGGGATGAGGGTTGAGGTATTAGGCTTCCAAGCGGATTAGAGGCTTAGTTTTTTTGCGGCTTGGCTCATTAGGCTAAGGCTAAACCGCTAAACCGCTTACCTGGCACCTTACACCTTCAGAAAGGTTTGATGCTGGACGCAAAAACGCTTGATAAATTCTCACTGTATTGCTAATGTTTAAAATTTATAGATACATAACAAAAATAAAATCCATGCCTGTATCCGCCCTACACTCATACGAACCACCAAAAGTATCTGCCCTGTATGCTATCGCATCATAGATGCGAAACTGTACGAAGAAAACGGAGCAGCTTACATCGAGAAGAGCTGTGCAGAACATGGCACTTTTAAAGACTTGTGCTGGTCTGATTATCGCTTGTACAAACAATTTGAAGCGAAAAAAATCGAAGAAGCAGGAAGAAGAGAGACAAATGCAGAGCCAGCAGCTATAAAAGCGATTATAGACAACTTTGCTGCGAATACAAACGCTACAGGACTTCAATTCAGTGGCGGCGAGCCCACACTAAGAGAAGACCTCCCAGAGCTTATTTCATACGCAAGGAAAAAGTTCGACCATGTAGAAGTGGATACAAATGGCCTAAAAATGGCAGAAAGCGAAGAATATTGCAAAGAGATAGAATCCGCAGGCACAAGTGTTGTTTATCTTCAATTCGATGCTGTAACGGAAGAGCCTTACGAGAAGCTGAGAGGGCAAAAACTGCTCGCGGTGAAGAAAAAAGCGATAGAGAACCACCGGAAAGCAGGACTCAAAAAGATACCTGTTTTCACAGCTTTACAAAGTATCCGTCCAGGTTTCTTAAAAAGACTTTTTATCGGATTCATAAAAAGTCACAATTACTGGGACTTATGCGACCTCCATTTCAATCTTCTGTTTATCGGTTCAATGCACTTCATGGACCCCTACAATTTCGATTTAGCTCGGGTAAGGAAATGTGTGATTCACTATAGTTAACTGAAATGTACCGAAATGTTTATCTTTATGCTTTATGATACTATCAAATAGGTGAACATTTGAGGAAAAGTGTGGATAAAAGACCTTAGATGCGATGCGGGAGAAGGGGGCCACGACGCGATTGTTGGCAAGCCGGCTTTTAAAAGGAGCCGAAGCACATGTAGCCGATATCGTGAAGAAGAACGAGGAAAAGCAGTCCTGAAAGCCTTTGCGAAAGCAGAGGCGGACGGGATAGAGGGTGTGGGGTTACACCCGGTGCGATGCACAATTAATAGTATCATACGAAGAGGTTTGAAACAAAATGTTTAAATCTCATAACCTAATAACATACACAGGAATGGAAAAATTCCAAATTACAAGCACCAAATCCCAAACAAATTCGAATGACAAAAAACCAAAACATACTCGCCCTAGACATTGGAGCAGGAACACAGGATATAATGATATATAATGGAGACATAGGATTTGATAAGGCGTACAAGCTCGTTCTACCTTCTCCCACTCACTCCTTCGCATCCGAAATAAGGGAATCAAAGCAGGATTTGGTAATCTATGGCGACACAATGGGCGGCGGTCCTTTTACTCGTGCCTTGCTCGAACATCTCAGAAAATACAAGGTTTACATGACAGAAAGAGCTGCAAGAACACTCCGAGACGATTTGGAAATCGTTAAAGGCTATGGAATCAAAATTATATCAGAGGATGACGTAGAGAGCATGAGTGAAAAAGCGAAACCAATAAAAATTTCTGACTTGAATCTCGGGCTTCTGCCGTTCCTTTCTTCTCTCGGTGTGGATACATCTTTTGATAGTATTGCGGTAGCGGTTCAGGACCACGGTGTAGCACCGCGGGGCGTTACAGATAGAGAAAACAGGTTTCGGTTAATCGAGGAGCACGTGGGAAATGAAATAGAATCGTTTGCCTATTTCGATAGTGTGCCGCGAAATCTTAGCAGGATGAACTCGATTTTTGAATCGGTGAAACGATGGCATAAGGGGCATATACTTTTGATGGATACGGGACCTGCTGCGGTATCGGGCTCGCTTGAAGACGAAAGAGTAAGAGAGAAGAAGAATCGTATTTGCATAAATGTTGGCAATGCGCATACAATCGCGATGTCCCTGAGCGAGAACCGAATAATAGGTGTTTTTGAACACCACACAAAACTCCTTGACAAACAAAAACTCGATTACTATATGGACAAACTTTCACAAGGAACCATAACCTTTAAAGAGGTTTTTGATGACGGTGGGCACGGAGCATTGGTAATAGAAAAAAACCAACCTGAGATAATTTCGGTGACGGGACCAAAACGTGAGAAAATGAAAGGACTCGGTATCTTTTCCGCTCCCGCAGGCGATATGATGATGACAGGACCAGTTGGATTGATAAAGGCGGTGTTGAACAGATTAAAATGCTTTTAAAATCCATCCTCCCGTTTATTGCAATAGCTCTTTTCCTTCTGGCGCTATTAGTCCATAATAAGGCTTTTCTTAAAAGAAAGCGTTTATGGGGCGCTTTAGGCTGGATTTTTATCGCCGGTTACTGCTTTCTCGAAGCTTCCGACTACCTCGATCAAGGAGAATACTTTGACGCTTCCTTAGCCTTCATTCTTCTTGCCTTCTCGCTCCTTTTAGCTTTCCTTTTGGTAAAAACAGGAGAAAAGGAGGATTTGTTTTTCACAATAACACAAATTGCACTTATAACTTCCATCCTCTACTTCCCTTTTTCTGAATTTCCTTTTCTCGGTGATCCCCTCATTTATATCACCGCTAAAATCACTGCTACAATGCTGAACTTTTTTAATCCCGGTAGTGTTTACATGGCTTATCCTCCTTCCTTCATATACTCCAGATTTACTTCTTTCGATGTGGAAATAATCTTAGCTTGCACTGCGTTACAGAGTATGGTTCTTTTTACTGGTTTGATTTTTGGTGTAAACGCACCCATAAGAAGAAAGTTAAAAGCCCTTTTTGTCTCTGTTCCTGTTATATACGGATTGAATATATTAAGGAACGTATTTGTCGTAACTGCGTATTTTGGGCAGTGGTTCGGCTCGCCGCTCGAAAGTTTTGACATTGCCCACAGCGTAATAGCGAGGATTGGCGCAATGATAGCATTGATTGCTATTGCATACGCGGTCTTCATGATACTTCCGGAAGTGCTGGACTTAGTAGCGGATTTCTTCCAATTTATTTTTAAAATTAAAACAACCAAAAAGAAATAAAAAGTGAGACTTTAAACTAAACCAATTGGGATAATAAAAATGGAAGAACAAATAGAACTCGTATTGGATAAATATAGAAGTGCGGGTAGGATACTGGCAGAGGTAAGAGAAGAAGCAGTAGGGAGAATAAAAGAAGGGTTTTCGTTATTAGAGGTTGCGGAATTCGTTGAGAACGGGACAAGGGAAAAGGGTGCGGAACCTGGATTCCCATGTAATATATCGAGGAACGAGGAAGCGGCACATGCTACTCCTTCGATAGACGAGAAAACAGTGTTTGGTAAGGATATTGTAAAACTTGATATTGGTGCCCATATAGGCGGGTATATAGGAGATAGTGCAGTGACAGTGGATTTAAGTGGCAGCAACGATGGGCTGGTGAAAGCGTCTGAAGCGGCGTTAAACGAGGCGATAAAAATAATTCGTGATGGCGTAAGCACTGTTGAGATAGGAGAAACAATCGAGAACACTATAAGAGCGAGAGCGCAGGGGTATAAGCCCATTGTCAATCTGACTGGACATGGTCTATTGAAATACAATTCTCATGCGCGTCCTGCTATTCCTAACGTGAAGTACGAACATGGGGTAATATTGAGGGAGAACGATGTCGTCGCGATAGAGCCGTTTGCAACGGATGCGCAGGGCGTAGGGAAAGTAGTAGAAAGTGGTAATGCTGAGATATACAGCCTGATAAAAGCGAAACCAGTCAGGTTGAGAGAAGCGAAGAAGCTGTTAGAGGAGATAAAGAAATACCAGGGACTGCCATTCGCCAAGAGGTGGCTGCCGAGGGAGAGGCTTGATATGGCACTTCGAACATTGAAAAACACGGGTGTATTGAGGGATCATCCAGTATTGAGAGAAGAAGGAAAGGGGTTAGTTTCGCAAGCCGAGCATACGATAATCGTAAAGGAGGATGGTTGTGAGGTAACAACCAGAAAAACTAAAACCTAATTCATGTCGTAAACCGCTTGTGAACCACTCCTAGCTATCGCAAGGAGCTTCCGAACTCACTAAAAAAGGCTTTCCGCAATTTCTTCTCACCTAATTTCTTCCGTAACCAAGCGAAGTGCCTTCT
>JAGXOR010000008.1 GCA_023659785.1 Methanomicrobia archaeon LH_S13 | reverse complement strand
AATTGATAGCATCATACGAAGAGGTTTGAAACAAAATGTTTAAATCTCATAACCTGAGAGCGAGAAATAAGAATAGTAGGTGAACAGAAGGGTGGGGTCTAAGACGAAGACACTTGTTATTTGTATAGACCGGGATAATGACATAGGGGAGAAAGCAGGGTTAGAGACACCTATTATGGGGAGGGATGCGAGTTTATCAGCGGCGACAAAATTGGCACTTGCAGACCCCGAAGATTCCGATATAAACGCGATATTTGAAGCGATAAGAATATATGAGCGGTTGAAGTCAAGCGAAGAAGGCACTAAGGTGGAAATCGCGTTGGTCACGGGCGATAAGAATGTCGGAGTAGAATCAGACAGAAAAATAGGGAAGGAGTTAGATGAGGTTCTGTCAAAATCTGGAGTTGAATCCGCGATTCCCGTGAGTGACGGTGCAGAGGACGAATGGATTATCCCAATAGTGGAGTCGAGAGTAAAAATAGATTCTGTGCGTAGAGTAGTGGTAAAGCAAAGTGAGCCACTGGAAAGCACTTTTTATGTGATAAAGCGATTGTTCGAGGACCCGAAGTTTTCTCGCACTTTCTTGCCGCCCATAGGTCTCATTTTGCTTGTTTTCGCTATCTCTTTTCTGTCTAAACTGTCTGGGGAGATGGTAGGGCTGATTCTGTTTTTTTTGGGGATTTACATTTTGCTTAAAGGATTAGGGCGAGAGAATATTCTGGTGGATTTCTTCGAGACCGCGAAGCAGTCGTTATACAGCGGTAAGATATCGTTTGTTACTTACGTCAGTGCAGTTGTGTTACTCTTGGTTGGCACCTCTCAAGGTATTCTGGAATATACAAATGCGTACGAAACAAGTGAGTCTATATTGCTGGGTATGGTGTATTTCATCAGGAAGGCGATATGGTGGTATATAGGAGCAGCACTTGCCCCTCTAATTGGGAAGATGATGAGCATGCTCTTAGAGGGTGAAAAAGTAGTCAGGCGTTGGGCTATATTATTCTCTATAATTGCTTCTGGGCTGGTTCTGTGGGGAGGGAGCAAATGTATAATCTTGTTAAGGTTACCGCCACCTGATGGTAATCCTGTTTTAGGCTATCAATACCTTTTCTTCTCCATACTTGGTGCGGTTGTTATATCATTTATAGGCGTGAGGATCTCGTGGTATGTAAGGAGCACGATAATTAAAAGAAGAAAAGAGGTTGAGACTGAGGCTGCAAGTGAAATAGAAACAGAGGAAAGCTAAGCAGCAGAAAAAAAATCTGAGGAGGTCTATGTCTATCATGAACATCATATTCCCGGAGTACGGAAAAGAAGCCGAACTTGTTGAGGGAAGGACCATACTTTCCTACTTGCAAGAGTTGGGAATAGACATAAACGCATCTTGTGGTGGTGAGGGAACGTGCGGTCAGTGCCTGGTCGAGGTTAAGTGCGCTCCAGGAGTGCTCTCGGATAAGACAGAAGCGGAAAACGAATTTATACACAATAATATCCACCGACTTGCCTGCCAGGCAAAAATATTAAAAACCGACAAGCCCGTTTACGTACGATTGAAGTCTATTCTGTACCTTCGGCGATTGTACATTTTAGAATCTGGAGAACATACGGCAATCCCAATCGAGCCTTTCGTGCACCGGGAGGGCGAAAGAGTCTTTTACGAGTTAGAAGATGTAGGCGAATATACAGGTGAAATATACGGCATCACTCTTGACATAGGGACAACAACGCTTTCCTTGTATTTGATTGACCTTGAAACAGGGGCAGTCCTTTCAGTGAGCTCAAGAGAGAATCCACAGACAAAATACGGGAACAATGTAATTTCGCGGATAGAATTTGCAGGAAAAGGAAAAGGGCAGGACATACTCGAGAGAGAAATCAGAACCGCGATGAACGAAATGATTGCAAGCCTGACAGACCCGGGCAAAGTCTATGAGATAATGGTCGTAGGCAATCCCGTGATGAGAAACCTTTTTTTTGGCTATTCCGTCGAGTCACTTGGCAAAAGTCCTTACGAGCCCCTAAGTGCAAATGCAGTAAGCAAAACGGCAAAAGAACTTGGGCTTAAGGGCAATCCTGGAGCCCGGGTTTACGGCCTTCCCCTGATTGGTGGTTTCGTCGGTGCTGACGCTCTGGCTGTCGTTCTTGCGACGGAAATGTATAAAAACGAGCCCATATGCATGGCGGTAGACATCGGGACCAACACAGAGGTCGTGCTCGGGAATTGCGACAGATTGATTGCTGCGTCTTCTGCAGCAGGTCCTGCGTTTGAGGGTGCGGGCATACCCTGTGGAATCGGTGGCGTGAATGGAGCGATAAAAGAAGTGAGAATAGAGAACAGAGAAGTCATGTATAAAACGATTGGCAATACCGCCCCGATTGGAGTTTGCGGCTCCGGTTTGATAGACGTTCTCGCAGAGCTTCTGGACAATAAAATAATTGATGGTAGAGGTAAATTCTATGGCGCTGAAAAAGAATTTAAAATAGCCGAAGGGATTTGGTTGTCGGAAAAGGACATTGACCAGCTAAATCTCGCGAAAACTGCCGTGGCAGTGAGCATAAAAACTCTTATGGAGAGGTATGGGGTTGGGCTTGAGCTTGAGGACATAGACAGCATCATTTTAGCTGGTGGTTTTGGTAACTTTATAAACACGGGGAACGCAATACGCATAGGACTTTTTCCAGATGTGGAGCAGGAAAAGGTGAAGAAAGTAGGGAATACTGCGATAGAAGGCGCAAGACAGGCGTTAATATCAAAGACAAAAAGAGATGATGCAGAAGCTGTTGCAAAGCAAATCAAGCACATAAAACTTGAAGAAGAAGAGAATTTTATGGAAAAATTCGTCAGTGAGCTTTATTTCCAGAAATATCTGTAAAAAAATTAGCGTTTCTTAACTATTTCACTACCTCTATTATTACCATTGGAATATGTCACCGAGGCTCGTATCCTCTTTCCCTCCAGAAACTCTTTTGTCGCCACAGCAAGCTCCTTTGCTTTCTTCTCTTCTTCTACTATTGCATACGTTGCAGGACCAAAAGAGGACATGCCATGCCCTAACGCACGAGCTTCGAAGAAGCCGAAGAGCTCTTTTATTATATCTTGCTGAAGCTCTACTTCTCTTTTCTTGAAGCTTACTTCCTGCAGCATGGTTAAAGTCGCGGCAAAAGTATCTATATCCTTTTCAAGCACCGAAGGCAGAATCCGCATAAGCACTATCCTGCATATCTCTTCCACTTCCTCCCTTTTTATCGGGCAATACCATTTGAAAATTTCTATCTCTTCAGTTCCGTGTGCGCCCCTCTTCACCTCAGGTATCGCAACGACAAAGAACCAATCTTCGGGGAGAGCATGCTGAAAAAGAATCGGCGGCGGGGAAACCTTCGATGCCGAAGAAGGAAGGAAACTTGTTTTTATTTTCTCTCTTTCCTCTTCTTTCTCTCTCTCAGCTTCACTCTTCCGAAACACGTGACCTCCATCTAAGATGAACCCGCCTTTATCAAAAGCAGCCGTGCCTATCCCGGAAGTGCCACCACGCCCCACCAGTTTTGCTAATTCCGCTACACCGTAGCTTCTGTCTTCTAACATACATATTGCTTTTGCCACACTTAACGACACTTGTGTCTGAGAACCTAAACCTACATGCGATGGCAAGGGCTTCAATATCCTTACACGGTAATTTCCCTTTAGTTCTGGCTTTATTCTGCCTCTTATCCGTTCCAACACAGGAATAACTTTTTCTGGATTGTCTTTCTCATCAACCTCTTTATCAACTGCTGACACCTCAATTTTCAAACAGGGTTCATTTAATGCCACTCCTATTCCACCATCCACTCTTCCAAGCTCTCCGTTCAGGTCTATAAGTGCGAAGTGGAGTCTGCCTGGCGAAGTTACGGTCACACTGCTGTTCATTTTCAAAATACTTTAACGCTATTTCAATATATCAATCATTCTTTTATAGATTTCTGGCTCTAAAGCAGCAACAAGTAAAATGCTCTGCGCTTTTCCCACTTCCTCCTCCAATTCCTTCCCTTTTATATCCTTTATAATCCCCCCTGCTTCTTTTAAGATTAATGCAGCACCTGCAATGTCGTAACCGCTTATTAAACCTCGTACGTCTATCACTGTATCTATTACACCTTCCGCAACCAAACATATCTCGGCTGCAATACTGCCCAGCACACGAACCACTACCTTCTTTGCTTCTTTTTGATATTGTATCAGCGGCTCAGGTATTGAATCCGCACCATAAGTGTAGATAGAGAGAACTTGTTTAGTCTTCCCTTCTACTTTACGCGGAAGCTTTTTACCATCAACAAATGCATTTTCGCCCCTCACCGCATAAAATGTCTTACCATATATGGTTGCAACAACGCTCGCTTCAATGTCGTCAAAAGTAACGTGGTCCACTTTCAGTGAATAAGCAATAGAGGAGCAGAAGAAGGGGATGCCGAGAATAGCGTTTGTAGAACCGTCAATGGGGTCGAAAACGAGCGTGAATTCGGGTTTGCCACCTTTTGGAAATACATGGTCACCCAATTCCTCCGATATTATCCTCGCACAGAGGTTGCGACTATTCAATGCTTTCTCTAATTCTTTTTCCGCAAACATGTCTATTTTTCTCGTTACGTCGCGCTCTCTTATTACTAATATCTTGCCATAGTCCGCGTTTTCCGAGATGTATGTTAATATGGCAGATTTTATCTCTGACGAAATCTCTAATAGTTCTTCTATCTCCATTTTTCTATCCTCTCGAATACCTTTCTAACCTGCTTCTCCGTTTCTTCGTGCGTGCCTTCATTATTTATAACCACGTCAGCGAATTTCAGCTTCCCCTTCAAAGGCATTTGTATCCCAATCATTTTCTTCGCTTCTTCCTTCGTCATCCCCTCTCGTTCCATCACCCTTCTTATTTGCGTCTCCTCGCCGACATAAACAACAATTACTTTATTAAATTTAAATTCTGTTTGCAGTCCTTTCTCTATTAATAGCGGAATATCAATAACCACAAGAGCATCTGGATCTGGCTCTATTTTCTTTATCGCTTTTATCCTCTCTATGCACTTCCTTCTCACTTCCGGGTGAATTATATTCTCTAAAATGTCGCGCTTCTCTGAATCGCCGAACACTATCCCTCTCAGCTTTTTCCTGTCTATCTCTAAATCCTTCTTCAATATGTCCTTACCGAAGAAATTCACTACTTCCCACCACGCTTTCGAACATGGTCTTACAACCTCTCTACTTAAGATGTCACAATCTATCGTATAAGTATAAGTACCGAGTTTCATAAACATATTTAACACAATGCTCTTTCCACTTGCTATTCCTCCTGTTACACCCCAAAGTAGCATAATAAATTATCTCACGCTTCATTATTCAGTATTCAGCGAATAGCCCGTCTGTTCCTTCCTCAACCATTCGATATCCGACTGATACAAATCCCTTATGTCTGTCAGCCCCAGACTAATCATAGCTAATCGCCCAATGCCGAGTCCCCAAGCTAAAACCGGATATTTCACTCCTATTGGATTCGTCACCTCTTCGCGGAATATACCTGCACCGCCCAATTCTATCCATCCCCTTTCTCTCATATATACCTCCACTTCAACTGATGGTTCGGTATAAGGGAAATAACCGGGACGAAAACGTATTGCAGGAAAACCCATCTTGTTGTAGAATGTCGAGAGACAACCCAGCAAATTGCTGAATGTTACGTCTTTATCCATGACAATTCCTTCTAACTGGTCGAATTCGGGAATATGCGTTGGGTCAATAGTCTCATGACGATACACCCGGTCTATGCAAAAGACCTTCACCGGTGGCTCAGGATGCGAAGCAAGATAACGCAAAGTAACGGCAGTGGTATGCGTCCTCAGCAGCTGCTCTTCGCCCAACTCTCTTTTCCATTCTCCTCTCCACCCTGTTGAATTTAACGAGCCACCGCGCTCGTGCATCTGTTTCACCTTTTTTATCAATTCCTCGCTGGCATCTATTGGCTTTTTCGCTGATAGGTAGAACGTGTCCTGCATCTCTCGTGCTGGATGGTCTTGCGGCACGAATAACGCATCGAAATTCCAAAACGATGACTGAACAACTTCCCCTTTTATTTCTATGAACCCCATATCCGTGAAAATCCGCCTCATCCTGTCTAAAATCCTCTGATATGGATGTATCTTCGCAGGAAAAACTTCTTTTGATGGTAGATTCACATCGTATCGCTTGAATTTACGCCCTCTCCACGAACCTGTTCTTAAGAGCTCAGGTGTAAGCTGCGCTATTTCCTCCTCAACCGAGATACCATGCGACAAAACTTCTTTGCCCGTTTCTGTAATTGCTATTCTTCTCTTGATCTCTACATTATGCTCTAACAAGCCCCTTTTCTTGATCAACTCGCCTAAAATACGATTTAGCCATTTATCATTCAAGTCTGGAATTCTTTCCTTTACCCTGTATAGCAGTAAACTCTCCTCTAATTTCCCCTCACCTCGTACAACACGTAAAAACTCCTCGTCAGCATTGTATCCAAGACATCCCCAAGAGGTATTTCCTGTTGGTGATAAAAATTTTTCACCTTCTTTCTCCTCAATTTGTGCCCAACCCTTTTTCAGTAACCAATTTGTTGAAATATTCGCTTCCTTTTCATCCGTGAACGAATTCTTAAATTCTTGCAAAGGTAAAGGTAACGGCAACAAATCAAGCCCTCTACGCTCCGGCAGTCTTTTCTCCGCATATTCCTTGCCTTCCTCTGTTAAGTGATGGTAAACCTTCCTTTCCCCTCTTATTTCACAAAGTCCCTTCTGAGCGAGCATAAAAGCAGTTTGCATTACTGCATCTTCATTTATGCCCGTTTTCTCTGACAGGCTTCTTTGATCTTCCTCTCTGCTGGCTTCTCTATCCAGAGCAAGCAAAACTCTCTTCTCGTTTACTGTTAGTTCGAGTTCTGCAGTTACTTTTGGAGTGCTCTTTCCTCTCATTTTTTATACAAGCAAAAAAGCAAGTATGGATAAAGCAATTGCAGCCACAGTCACGGATGCCACCAAAAACCCTCCCATTGCTATGGTCGTATTTGCAGTGCTTAATAATTTCGCCGTTGTATGAGACCCGAACACAAATACATTCTTGGCAATTCCTGTCCCCGCTCCCACGTCCACGGGCTCAAGGTCAGATATTGCCTCCTTCACAGCTTCTTTAATCGTATTTATTATCTCATCGTGTTTTTTCGTTTTCATACCCACGTAATTGTATGCCTCCTTTTTATTCATTGCATGCGAGTCAGTTGTCATCACCTCTGCTTCTATCCCCTCCACTTTTAAACTATTTATTATCCTCTCTCTCAACCCTTTCACCATGTTATTACCATCTATGAGGATGTATGCGTTTCTTCTGTTAAAGAGTTCTGTCACCACCACTCTTATTCCGAGTTCCCCTACACTGACGTCCTCAGAAAAACCGCTCTTGTGTGCGATACCAACTTTTATTCGTCCCTCCTTGTCTTTAAATAATTCAGCAGTCGCCTTTTTAACGCATTTTAGTATGTCGAAGGAGAGTTTTGAACCGAGAGTGATTCCTTTTGTTCCAAGCATCCCACAGCTATGGGCATCAATTATGGCTGCATCTCTCGCTCCTTCTGCTCTCGCCTCGGCCATCGCGGTTATACCCAGCGCAAACTCAGCATCCTCAGACGGTTTTGGAGCAGTAGTGAAAACAAGCATGACGGAATCCACAAATCGCTGACCCCACATCTTAACGTCACCCTCAACAAACCGGATGGAAGGAGTGGAAAAAGCTTGGAATTTTATTGAGGATAGTGCCTCCCTTGCCGCATGCTCTACCTTTCTCGTCTCTTCCTTCGAAATCAAATCGAAGTCGTGGTTAGCCAGCCCATGCGGCACAAGAACAAAAGAATCAAAACAGTTTGTTAAGTGAGAGGGAAGGTCACCGCCACCTATTTCTCCTGTCAGACCGGTATGTGCTGAAGGAACCACAAAAAGTGTTTTCAATTTCTTTTTATTCCGGAAGGCAATCACTGTAATCGGTATGTCCACCGGCTCTCCTATTTTTTTTAATATCTCCTCCATCTCCGTAGAACCTTCGCTTAGATGAGCGATAAAAGTCCTCAATATGTCCATCCCGCTTACTCCAAACGTCTTTTTCATCGGTGCATCCATGTATTTTATGAAAAGAAAGGAGCCAACCGCAAAAATCAAGCAGAAGATTGCTAAATTCATGTAAAAAGAAATCAGGTTTAACTCGTGATTCAGGTAGAACAGGAGTAAAAAAGCACCGAAAAGGGTTTGTAGCGAAGCAGGAAACGCTATTTTCAATACGTTATTATTGACTGTTGCCAGTAAAATTAAGAGGCGAAAACCAAAAACAAATCCTAATGCAAGCGAATATCCGCTTAGTACATCCCCTCTTTGCGTCATCATCGAGACGAAGTAGGAAAGGATGACAAAAATGCCTATGATAATAGTATTTAAGAAAGAGAGGAGTGCTGAGCGGTTTAATGTTATTGCAGAGCTTCGAGTATAAAGTCTCACGAGTGGAAGCGTGAAAAAGGATGCGGAAACTGCTGGTATTCCTATCAACACAAATCCTGCTACCAGTGCGCCTATTGGGGTTAGAATACCGTAATGAAAATCAAAGAAGATGCCAAATAAAAGAGAAAGAAGTAGGGAGAAGATGACAAGGGTTTTCCAGTCAGGCGCTTTGAATATGTATTTCGTCAGTTGTAAAACCCGTTCTTCTTGCAGGGTTAAAGATGACCTGGCTGCTCTCAATACCATTTCGCTTCCCCTTTTCTATTGTCTTCATTGAAAAATAGGGGAAGAGGATTTGCCCATGAATGAGCATTTATTCCTCTCCTTTCATAATTCGAACTTACCACAGCCCCAGCACATCCTTAAGCCTGAGCTGGTACTTCCCCAATTTACCACCGAAGTTACCTGCTGTTATTTTCACCACGCTGGGGACTTTCACCGCTGCTTTTATCCCTGCTCGCATCGCTTCTTTAACTGCTTCTTCGCTTACGCCATTTATCACTATTTCATAAACCGCATTCACGCCTTCTGGTATCTTAGACCCTTCCACTTCTTCTCTCAGTGTGGGACAGAACTTGTCATTCGTCGTGGCATGCATAAACTTGTATTTCTGCGACCCAGGCTTTGAGCCAGATGCGACAACACCGCCTGGAAAAGGAGTTACCGTGCCCTCTACCTGCTCTATGGCGGAAACAGCATTCTCAACCGCGGTTAATGCTGACATCTGGTCCTTCGCAAGGATAAATAAATTCCCGCCTGCAACTCCCGTTTTTACTCCGTATTCCTCTTCACAAATAAAATCTCCTTCCATCATTGGAATTGCCCAGACTTTACGTCCACCAACTTCTTTTTCATATTCAAACCCGTCTCCAAAGAAGTGAAGTTTTACAGGTAGCTTTTCTTCTGCTTCGAGACCATTAAACATCGCGGTGGTGGGTGCAGTCAATAAACACTCAGCCGTTCGAGCCACAAGTTGCTCTTTCACACCTCCTTTTTTAAAGTGGCAGATCATAATTGCCACCCCAGGTCTTCCATCCGGAGTCTCCTCAGGAAGTAGTATTTTATCTATTCCTGCCTCACAGGGGCATCCAATGACCGATGTGCCAAATCCCGTCGTCTCCTTCGCCGCTTCTACCGCCCATTTCTCATTCACCGCCGTTATCAACACTCGCGCAACCTTTATCGGAAACGCTTCAGCAAATGTATCTTCTATTTCTACTCCTTCCAATTCCATTTTCTTTCACCTCAAAGAAGAAGATAACATCGAAGTAATAAAAGTTTCTGCTTTTTATTTTATCTGTCCACCTTTGCACGCATCATCGAATTTTTATCCACACGCGTAAAAACGCCAATTCTGCGTAGATATTCCGCTGAGAAACATTTACCGTGAATCAATAACTCCATCAAGTCATCTACCTCGTCTATATCCACACTGATAAAAAATGAATCGAGAACGGCGTGGCTCAAATTCATCCTTTTTGCCGTTTCTACATGCTCCAAACAGCTAATTCCATAGTAAGAAACCGCGAATTCTTCAGGTCTGCGCAGGAATAAAGCGTTCGTGCCTCCCTTTCTCCCCGGTGCTATCACCACATCGTCTTTATGCTCGATAATTTCATTTATGCTTTCGGGCGTTGCCAGTGGAATATCAGCCATTATTATTAATAGAGGCGATTTTTCCTCCTTTATTACTTCGTTTAGCACCTCATTCAGCCCTCTTTCATCTTCTCTAACCGTCAGTTTTAGCTTCGGCTTCAAGTCTAACTCAGAATCAGAATCAGAATCCAGCCCCGACTTCAACTTCAATTCCTCCCTTAATCCTTCTTCTGAGCATGTTGAAATTATCTCTGCTTCTTCTATCTTCGATTCTGATAACGCAATTAAAACATCCTTTAACATTCTTATGGCGAACTCTTCTCTTTCTTTTTCGCTTAAAAAGCATTCCAATCTCGATTTTGCCCCTCCTTTCTTAAAAGGGATAATCGCTTTCGCTTTTGGTTTCGCTTTCAACTTCCTTCAAAAATAAATCTATTAGTATATCTCCCTTTTCCTTCTCCTATGCATAATTAAAAATACAACTACTACAACCACAATAATTACTACTGCAGCAATAATCACATAATTCGTGGACTCTGTAGACACAACAGCACCTTTCGCTTCCTCTTCTGCCTCCTTAGCGGATTCAAATGCATTATTTGCTTCTTCCAATGCCTCTTCAGGCATACCTTTACTATAACGCTCCCGCGAAGTATTCAGATGAACTTTAGCTAGGTCAAGACTCGTCTGCGCTGCCTCTACGTTTATCCCTTCTTTTGTCGCATTTGCAATTGTCCCATTTGCACTTCCTACCGCTTCTTCGGCTTTGTGCAATGCGCTAAGGGCAGATTCAATTATCTCGGATGTTACATCCTCTTTTATATCTACTACTAAATACACTTTCTCTGTTGTCTCTTGCGTTATGTTTAATAAAGTACATGGCTCTTGCTTCTCCACTTCCGGTGCTGTCCCCGACCAAATTACTACAAATTTTTCTCCCACTTCTTGGGGGTCCAGCGTGTAAGAGCTACCACTTTTGAGTACCTCCTCCCTTATATGCCCTTCTGCTCCTACCAAATCAGAATAAAAAGTAAGCGTGGATTTGCCTATTTCTCCACTAATATTGGTTAATACAACCTTTATGGAAACTTCAGTACCATTTTTTACCTTTTCAGTTCCAGACACCTTCTCAAAATCTATATTCTTTATTTCCGGAGTCACAAAAGGGGATTTCTGTAAGGCAGTTGGCTCTTTCGCAACAACCCCGCTTACACTCACGCATAGCGACATCAAAAAAACCGCCAATATTAGAAAAGATAATAATTTCTTTTTCAACAATATCCACATCCCCCTATCTTACCTACCTCAGAACAAAGGCTTTATTGAATCGTTTGTATCCAGTAATTCCTTGTATCCCTTCTCTTTTTCACTTGACACTTCTTCTAGTTTCGCTTGCGCTTCCGCACCTATTCCCTGTAACTCTTTTATCCTTGGAATATCCGATACGCCTGAAAACAAAACAACGGTCGATACGTACTGACTCCTTACGACCGGGAAATCCCCTCCTCTTACTTCCGTTCCTCTTATCATCTCTTCTATCCGCCCCTTAGATTTCTCCATGCCCTTTCTACTCAACTCCTTAGGCGGTCCCGCCGCTATTATCAATGCCCTTTCCGCGGTTGAAGGATCGCACGAAATCGTTAATCTACCTGCTACTGCTCTCCTTGTCAAAGAAGGAATCCTCGTTACTGAATCCATCCTATCCAGGGTCGTCCCTTTCTTACCAAAGAACTTCTTGAACATTCCTTCGCTACCTACTTCTTCCGCAGCATATCCAACTGCTGATATCTCCCCTCCTTTAAGCGTGTTCATTACCTCCGCGGCATCTACTACCATCTGCCCTACTTCATTCGCTTCCCCTGCGCCAAATAAAATCCCGAATCTCCTCACTATTTCCTCATTTATGTCCACAAACGCCTCTTTTACCGTTTCCCCTCCTGACTTCCACGCATCATTATCGAAAAGGAAAAGATTGTCCACCTCGTTCACGAAAGTCACCAGGCTCCTCGCAGCGTTTAAAGAATATAAACTCCCTTCTTCCTTCGTAGGCAAAATACCAAGTCCATAAACTGGCTCCTCGTATAACTTCTTCAGCCGCCTTGCCAATACTGGAGCACCTCCCGAACCTGTTCCACCGCCTAAACCCGCTATTACCAGAAAAGCATCCACCCGATGCGTCCCTCGTTTATCTATTGCACTTTGTATGGTGTATATATCATCAGTGGCAACCTTCGCTCCTAATTCGTTATCTGCTCCTATTCCATGCCCTTTCGTCAGTAACTCCCCTACCAGCAACCTGTCTTCCATTGGTATGTTCTTTAGCCCCATCAAATCCGACCTCGCCGTATTAATAGACAGTGCGCGAATCACGAAATTCTGCCCCGTTCGTTTTGCAAACTCTAAAAATGTATCCGCTACTCTTCCTCCCGCTTGTCCGTAACCTATCATAAATACTCTCATTTTACCACCCCTTTTTCATTTTTCTCCACTTGCTAATATCCATCATCCTATATTATCCATGACAAACTTTGATATCGCCTACACCCTACACATCATTTATAATTTGTATATTTTAAAACAATATTTTTACTATACATATTTAATCTTACGTCATTCATGGATATTCTGCCTTTTTTCAAGCCCACGCCTTTTTCCTTTTGCTGATTTACTATTAACCCTCCTACATTTCCTGTTTCGATATCAAAAGTAATGTTTCCCACACTCCCTATACTATTTCCCTCCGCCGTTATAACCTTTCTATCCAAAATAGATTTACCAAATATCTTCATCGCTTTTTTTTCCTTCTTGGATATTAAGTCCCTTATAAAGAGTTCACTCTTCCTTATCCCTTCTATATCCCTCCCCAATAATTCACTAATCCCTTTTACATCCACTACATCCTTCATCACGAGCCCAAGTCGGTATAAAATTGTATGCACCAAACATTGAGTGAATGCAAAAGGATAACTCCCCGCGAAGTCTCCATGCATTCTTATCATATCGCGGTCATCGGCATCAAATAGATAATCGTTCACTGCCTCTTTTACTTCTTTTGTAATCAGCTCTTTTATCTTCACTCCATCTATCGGTATAGTCCTCTTATCTATCCCTTTCCCCTCACAAATTTGGATTGTATACGTAATAAAATGTTTTATCGCATCCTCGTCAACGCTCTCAAAAACGAAATTCCAAGGAAATAGCTTGGATCGTAAGTAAGCAACTACTTTTTCCTTCTCCTCCTTTTCCTGCCCTCTCTCCGCTCTCATCTCTTCTCCTTTTTTATTTCACCTTCTAAAAAAATTTAGTATATTATGAATATTCAAACCTGAATTTGAGATACCTTTTCTTTTCCCTTCTCCCTCCCTTTCCCTTTTACTTTCGGCATTACAAATCTTCCATACCCACTCGCCAAAGCCGGTCGATTCATATTCGCCATCATATTCCCTTACTGGATTATACTCCCACTCATCGCTCACTAAATATGCTACACCATTAACAAGCTCTTTGTCGTAGGCATCACTCACAAGCTCTTTATATTCCTTATCTTTATGGTGAGAAATATCTTTTATTTCCTTTAAGCTCAGTTTCCTTCCTTCTTTGATTAACGTCTCTAATGCAATAAAAGCGTATTCATTCTGCTTAAGTAGCATACAGCTCTTATCTATATTATTCCCCATGCCAAGCATGTGCTTCGCTGTCTCTTGTATTATCATCATTACATACCCCAGGACTTTAAAAGATGAATCACCCTCTGGGTGAATTTCTATCCCATCCTTAAAGAAAGTAGCCTCTTTGAATTGAATACTTGGCTGTGGCTTGCCAAAAAAGATGCTGGTAAGAGCGGAGAAATAATTTTCAGAAATCGGCTCATGCTCACTATCGTATGGGAAGATGTTTCCCGTAAAGAGGTCAAGATTCGGGGCTAAATCCGATGTCAGCTCTAAAATTTCCTTTTTGATTTCCTCTAATTTCAAGAATGCACTGCTTCTATCTTCCTTCTCTTTTCTCAGCTTCTTCGCTTCTGCATCCAGTTTCTCCCTTAGCTTCCCCCCTATCCCCTTTTCTAATAACTCTTCTACCTCGTCTAACTTATTCTCACCTGTTTTGTCTGCTGTTATCCCTTTTAATCGCCAATATTCAGTGGCTAATGCATTCGCCTTTTCATTGAATTTCTCCGCCATTTTTACTTCTCCTTTTTACGGAAGATTGCAAATTTCTATTACTCACTCTTTTTTCTTTCTAAAAAGTTTTTCTGAGAAACATTTTGTGATATCGCACCTAATCGCCCAACCGAAAACTTTATACAACCCCTACTTCCTAAGAAGGTAATTACTAATACATATATAAAAATAGGATGGAAAAAGAAAAGGTGGAAAAATGGAAGGAATGAGGGAATATAGTCCAGAAGAGATAGCTGTAAGGGAAGAAGAAGAAGATTGGTTTGGGGTGCCGAAGCTAGCAATAGTTGGTGTTGGAGGAGCAGGCAACAATTCTATGGACAGATTGGAGCGCTTAGGCGGACTGGATAATGTGGATAGGGTAGCCGTAAATACAGACAAGCTGCACCTGGATTCGATAAGCTGCGAAAAGAAGGTAATGATAGGGAAATCTCTTACGCGGGGTTTAGGAGCTGGTGGTTCACCGGAAATAGCGAGGAAAGCAGCGGAAATAGATAGGGACAAATTACAGAGATTATTAGCGGATAAAAACTTTGTGTTTCTCACCACGGGAATGGGCGGTGGAACGGGTACGGGGGCTTCGCCAATTGTTGCGGAAGTAGCGAAGGAAGCAGGTGCGATTGTAGTTGCTATGGTTTCTTTCCCCTTTAATGTGGAGAGGAAAAGGAGAGTAAAAGCAGCGGAGGGAATAGAGGAATTGAGAAACGTCACAGATACGGTTATCGTGCTGGAGAATGAGAAATTGCTAAAATATGCTGGGAACCTTTCGGTGAATGATGCTTTTAAAACAATGGACATGTTGATTGCAGGTACGATACAGGGCATAGCAGAGACGATAACACAACCCTCTATGATTAATCTCGACTTTGCGGACCTCAAGGCAGTGATGGCAGAAGGAGGTGTCGCTGTGATGCTCGTCGGCGAGACGACGAAATCAGAGAATAAGCCAGAAGCAGTTGTATCTGATGCACTCAGTCATCCGCTTTTAGAAGCGGACTATCGAGGGGCAAAAGGTGCTCTTATACACATCACAGGGGGGTCTGATCTTACAATGCTTGAGACAAATGACATCGTGGAGATACTTACCTACGATTTAAATCCGGATGCAAACGTGATATGGGGTGCGAGGATAAATAACAATTACAATGGGAAGGCGAGAGTAACGGCGATAATCACCGGTGTGGAGCCAACATGGATATTCGGTGGGAGATACGAAGAGCGAGAAGAGCATATGAATGTAAAGGAAAAGGGAGTGGGCACCGGAAGTAGAGGAATTGGCGATATTATACCGTTTATCCGGTAACAGAAAAAAATATTTTTGCATAGAATAATCTATAACATAGGGGAGAGAGGAAGGGCAGCTGCCGGTTCAACCCTTTTAAAAAAGCGTTGACGCTGAGGAAAGTCCCTCCACCGCGAAAACACGAATGCCGGGAGGGCATAAGGCGAGAGTCTTGGCTCTGGTATAGAAACGATACCGTGCTATACTAAGTGGTGATTCCGGAAGGATGAAGTCGTATGGTTACGGATGGAACGACCAACCTCGTGGGTGCAAGCCTCGATTAGAGAAGGCGCGAAGATAAATGCTGCCGAAACAGAAGGGGGCTTACTCTCCTCACTCCCCATCAAAGAAACCCATTAAAAATAAAATCCCAAATCCAAATACCAAAGATATTGAGCAGTTACTGTTCTTTGTCTCTATAAGGAACTTCTATCGTCATTAACTCTCTCGCAACTTCGGTCTTCTCAAACACACTCCGTGCCTCTTCTTCCAGCTTGCTTACACCGCCTAAATCTGAATACCTCGCGCTGAGGTGCGTCAAGACAAGTTTTCTTACAGATGCCTTTTTCGCAACTTCCGCGGCTTCCGAAGCGGTTGAATGCATATAATCAATTGCGTATTGTTTCGTTTCCTCTGACAAAGTGCTATCGTGTATTAATAAGTCCGCATCCTTGCCCGCTTCTATCACGCTTTCACATGGTCTTGTATCACCAGTATAAACAATTTTCCTACCCGGTCTCGGTGGTCCTAAGATTTGTTCAGGCCTTACTTCTTCCCCATCTACCAAAATAGAATGCCCTGATTGAAGTTTAGAAAATAGAGGGCCCGGTTTGACGCCGAGCTCTATTGCCTTTTCTCTCTTAAATCTCCCGGGTCTCCTATCTTCTTCTAACACATATCCTATGCTTATTACATTGTGTACGGTTTTAATCGCTCTTATCTCATACTTCGGTCTTTTTACTACGTCCCCTGGTTTCAGTTCTATCGCTTTTACTTCAAAACTCCTTTCTCCATACCCCAAAGCCAGAAGATGGTACAGGAATTTATCCACGTATCTTGGACCGTACATCTCCAGCGGCTCTTTCCTACCCTGCAGCGCCATCGTTTGTAACAGACCTGGAATACCGAGCACATGGTCAGCATGGAAATGCGTGATAAAAATGGAGTTTAGCGTCATTCCTGTCTTTGCGCGCATCATCTGCCGCTGCGTGCCTTCTCCACAGTCAAACAGCATTAGTTCCCCTTCGCGATTTACCGCTATTGCTGATGGATTCCTGTTCGGCGTTGGTGTCGAGCCACCGGTTCCTAAAAACGTTATTCGCAGCATAAAACTTTCCTTAGAAAGAGAGCTTACCAATAAACTTTCTTCCCCCTAAGAAAGTTTGATTAAAGAGACATAAAACTTTTTAAACGTTTTACTTTTGATTTAATCATGGCAATAAAAGTAGCGGTTGCAGGAGCAAAGGGTAGAATGGGCGGTCAGGTGGTGAAAAGCATCGTAGAAACTGAGAATATGGAATTGGTAGCGGGTTTCGACTCAACCGGTGTAGGCGAAGAGATAGCACCGGGAATAGGAATAAAAATATCGAGCCCTGCCAAAATGGAGCCCGTGTTAACGGAGGTTAAGCCAGATGTATTCGTGGATTTCACGAATGCCGCAGCAGCGGTTGAAAACGTCGAAGTTGCCGCTCGTAATAGAATAAAGCTCGTGGTTGGCACCACAGGATTTTCGAAAGAGCAGTTCAAAGAGATGGAAAGCGCTATAAAGGGACATGTCCCTGCCATTATTTCCCCTAACTTCTCTATCGGTGTGAACGTCTTCTGGAAATTGATTGCAGATGCAGCACGGCATTTTTTGCCATACCTGTATCACATGGAGATTATAGAGATGCACCACTCGCATAAAAAGGACGCTCCAAGCGGGACGGCGGTAAAAGCCGCGGGAATACTCGCTGATTGCCACGGAGAAAAAAACGCATCATTCGTCTATGGCAGGCAGGGCATCACAGGGGAAAGAAAGGATGAGGAGATAGGAATACATGCAATCCGTGCAGGGGACATCGTTGGCGACCACACGGTATTATATGCGGGCAAGGGAGAGCGACTGGAGATAACACACCGTGCACACAGTCGAGAAGCTTTCGCTCAGGGTGCGCTAAAAGCTATTGAATGGATTAACAGGAAAGAGGAAGCGGGGATATATTCGATGGAAGGAATGATGGGGGAACTGGAACAGGGATGATGTCAGAAGAAACGATTCATGGACACCATCCCCAAAGTTTTTGGGTTAATTCGGATTCAGATGACATTTTTTTTCTCCTTTTATTATTGCGTTTTTGTAAATGTGAATTTTTAACGCTTCCGGATCTTCAAAAAATCCCTTTAATATCTTATTTTTCCTCAAATAACCTATTTAAGGGAGGATAAGAAATGTTTATACTTCAAAAGAAGGAGGAAGTGTCAAGACGAGGAGGGATAAAATCATGAAGGCTGCTGTTGCACAAGTCAAGCTTTATAATAACATAGATGCCAATTTAATAACCATTTCTAAATACATCTCATTAGCATCGAAAGAGGATATAGACATTTTGTGCTTCCCTGAATGCAATATTACTGGCTATGTGCGTGATTTTACTAAAGTCAATCAAAATGAAGTAAAGGATATGTTGAATATCATTCAAAAACAGGTTACACACGATTGTGTGAACGTTATCGTGGGAGCACCTTATTTTGAACGCAAGAAGCGTTTTAATAGCGCAATAGTCCTTTTAACAAATGGAAGGAGGCATATTTATCACAAGATTAATCTCACTTCCTTGGAAGAAGCATATTTTAAGAAGGGTAAAGAACCTTTAATTTTTCAGTTAGATAATGCTAAGTTTGGAGTTTTAATCTGCCGGGATCAAAACGATCCGATGCTTGCTCAGGAATATAAATCACTGGGGGCAGATGCCATCTTCATCTTATCGGCACATTTTTATGAGCCAATCGAAGCGATACGGAAATTAAATAAAAATAGAGCTTTGCCAATTGCGAGAGCGGTTGAAAACAACCTATTTGTGCTTAAAGCTAATGCCGTTGGCTCAAATAAAGAGCTCTTCAGTTTAGGTGGAAGCTTGATTATAAACCCGGAAGGCTTTGTCGTCCGTGAAGGTAATACTATAGATGAGATGATTTTGAGCTATGAGATATAAAAAAGAATTACCCAGCGTCTGAATATTTTTTTTATCTTATTTTATCGCAAAGACATTGATAAACTTTTCATTTTTTTAAAAAGGGTAAAATATAAAGTAAATAAGGGGGCTACTCCTAAGTATGACAGAAGTAATAAATAAGAAAGGGGAATTGGCGAAAGACGAGAACGGAACGATGGTACTCGTTAACGAAAAAGAACAAACTTTCCGAACAGATGAACCTGTTATAGCGATCTGGCAGATGTGTGACGGGACAAGAACAAAAGAGGATATATGTACAGTCGTAAAAGAACAAACCGGTGTGACAGCAGAGGATGCAGAAAAGATTGTATCTGATGTCATCGGTAAGTTACGGGAAGTTGAGCTGGTAACATAATAGTAATAGACCGAAACCAAACAAAAACCACAAGCCTTTGAAGGATGTGCTTGCTATTGCAGACTATCCTTCTCTTTTTAGCATCCGAAAATCCATGGCATTATGCCAAGTAAGCTTTATATAGAACTAGATATATAATAAATAATGGTGATATGAAAAATGGCACAACAGTTAGGCGGAACGCCGCTATTGGTAATGAAGGAAGGTAGTGAGCGAACAAGAGGAAAGGACGCACAGAGCAGGAACATTCTCGCTGCAAAGACCATTGCTGCCGCGGTCAAGTCCACGCTTGGACCGAAGGGTATGGATAAGATGATGGTCAATTCCACGGGAGACGTTGTAATAACAAACGACGGAGCGACGATACTAAGGGAGATGGACATAGAACATCCAGCCGCGAAGATGATGGTGGAGATAGCGAAGACGCAGGATGACGAGGTTGGAGATGGCACGACAAGCGCGGTTGTTATTGGAGGGGAGTTACTGAAGCGCGCAGAGGACCTGTTGGAACAAGAGGTACACCCGACGTTGATTGTAACGGGATATAGATTAGCGGCGGAGAAAGCGTATGAGATATTAAAGGAGCTGGCACTGGACGTCACGCCCGACGATACCGAGACGCTGGAGAAAATAGCAACGACTTCTATGACTGGAAAAGGAGTCGAGGTTGCAAGAGAGCTGCTGACCGAGCTTGCAGTGGACTCGGTAAGAGCGATAGCAGAGAAAGGAGAGAAAGGAAAAGTGGACATTGAGCACATAAAGTTAGAGAAGAAAACGGGCGGAAGCAAAGAAGATACAATGTTTATAAAAGGAATGCTGGTAGACAAGGAGAGAGCACACACAGGAATGCCAAAACTTGTCGAGGATGCGAAGATAGCGCTGGTAAATTCTGCGTTGGAGGTAGAGAAGACGGAAGTGGATGCGAAGATAGAGATTACCTCGCCGGACCAGATGAAAGGGTTCCTGGATGAGGAAGAGAGAATGCTGGCGGAGATGGTAAGCAAGGTGAAAGATAGTGGTGCAAATGTGCTTTTATGTCAGAAAGGGATAGATGACCTGGCACAGCATTATCTTGCAAAAGAAGGGATAATGGCAGTGAAACGCGTAAAGGAGAGCGACATGAAGAAGCTGGCGAGCGCAACAGGAGGGAAGGTATTAACGACTCTGGAGGAGATCAGACCAGGAGACCTTGGAAATGCTGGATTGGTTGAGGAGAGAAAGATAAGTGACGAGGAGATGATATTTGTAGAGAATTGCCAGAACCCGAAATCGGTATCAATACTGTTGCGAGGAGGAACAGAGCATGTAGTGGACGAGTTAGAGCGTGAGATGAACGATGCACTCAGGGTGACCGCTTGTGCAGTGGAGGACGGCAAGTATGTAACAGGAGGAGGAGCCACCGAGATAGAAATGGCGCTGAAGCTGCGTGATTATGCCTCAAGCGTAGGTGGTAGAGAACAACTGGCAATACAGGCATTCGCTGATGCGGTAGATGTGGTTCCAAGAGCGCTTGCAGAGAATGCGGGTTTAGACCCCATAGACATGCTCGTTGCACTTCGGTCTGCGCATGAATCGGGTGACAAATATGCGGGTCTGGATGTGTTCAAAGGAGAATCGACAGACATGTTGAAAGCAAGTGTCGTTGAGCCTCTGAGGATAAAGACACAGGCTCTAAGCTCGGCAGCGGAATCAGCAACAATGATCCTGAGGATAGACGATGTAATTGCATCGAGTGCTGAGCAGGCACCAGCAGGAGCAGGAGGTGGAATGCCTCCAGGAGGCGGTTATCCTGGGATGTAAGGGGAGTATTAAGGCTTTCTTCCCCTTCTCTTTATTTTTATTCACTCCCTCTCTCTTCTTCGTTTTTACACGCATATATCACTTTATCGGTCGCTCGGTGCTATGATAACAAAATATGAACTTTTTGTCCATTTTTCTATTATTTGATAGTATTAGATGTGGT
>JAGXOR010000089.1 GCA_023659785.1 Methanomicrobia archaeon LH_S13 | reverse complement strand
GTGTGGTAGAAAAGATTTATCTGCTCTCTATACACCCCTACCATATCACCAAATCTGGAGCCAATTCATCCCCCACTTTTCGGAAGGGGACTTCTTGGCTCATAAGTTAAAGAGCTTGAATAATTCCCTTTATTATAAACAAACTTGCATACCTTTTATCTTCTGTATCAAAGATTTTTTCTCCATCAACTCCCAAGAAATAGTTAGTTTGAAGGTTAAAACGCTGCTCAATGTAATCAACCATTTGTCCCGGGTTTTTATGTTTCATTCTTCTAAAATAAGAACCCTCTTTTGAAAAATGGATTTGAAAATACCGGGATTCTGGATTTAAAACCATCGCAACTAATTTCCCTTCCGGCTCTAAAACTCTAACTGCTTCATCTATTGCACCTTTATAATCATCCATAAATTCCAAACTCGTGACATAGAATAGGGCATCAAATGAAGCATTGAGAAAGGGTAATCGTTTGGCATCCACGAGGCAATAAGTATTTGTTGGTCTTCTTGCTCTCGCAGCTTTGATCATTTCCTCGTCTGTGTCAACTCCAATTATATTTAATTCTGGCAATCTTTGTTCAAATGCACCTATACCGCAACCCACATCCAGAATTTTCCGCCTACCTTTTAGCTCGTTTCCGAGATAATCTGCTTCTTTAGTCATGAGACTGCGTCCAAAGGTGCTTTCACAAAAAATGAGATGTTTTTCTATTACGCTGGCCATGGTTAGTTATTGTCAAATCTATTAAATATCCTGCAGGCACTATCTATATTTAAATTTAAAGGAGATAACTTATACTATCTCTTACAGATATAATTTTTAATGGCATGGAGGGAAGAGAAATGACAAGAGAGAAGTTAAGCGGTGCGGAAATAGTAGTAGAGGAGTTGAAGACTGAAGGAGTGGAAGTAGCCTTTGGAATACCCGGAGGAGCTCTGTTAGACTTGTACGATGTGCTGTACAAGGATGAGGCGATAAGGCACATATTAATGAGGCATGAGCAATGTGCGGCGCACGCCGCCGACGGCTATGCACGTGTATCAGGGAAAGTAGGCGTTTGTATTGCCACTTCAGGTCCCGGCGCCACGAACCTCGTTACTGGACTGACGAACGCAAACATGGATTCTTCGCCTGTGGTGGCATTAACAGGGCAGGTGCCGACCTCTGTAATAGGCACAAACGCATTCCAGGAAGCCAGCACCTTCACCTTCACCATGCCCATCACGAAACATAACTTCCTCGTAAAGCGAACGAGCGATTTACCTAAGATCATCCATAATGCCTTTTATATTGCCAATACTGGAAGGAAGGGGGTTGTTTTGGTTGACCTGCCAACGGACATATTAGCAGGCGTAGCGGAGGTGGATTTACATCCGAAGGAGACTTTTGTTGGCTATAAACCGAATATAAAGCCGAATCAAGTGCAAATAAAGCGAGTTGTTGAGATATTAGCAAATGCTGAGCGACCTCTTATACTGGCAGGCGGAGGTGTTATCAGCGCGGATGCTGCGGTGGAGTTACGTCATTTAGCGGATTTTCTTTGTGCTCCCGTAGTAACAACACTTATGGGTAAAGGAGCTATTCCAGAGAATCATCCTTTCTGCCTGGGCATGGCAGGAATGCATGGACAGCTCTATGCGAACAGAGCGATTAACGAATGCGATGCTCTGCTCGCCTTAGGGACAAGATTCAGCGATAGAACCACGGGCTGGCAATTAGACCAGTTTGCTCCGGATGCCACGCTAATACACGTGGACATAGATACCGCAGAGATAAACAAGAACATGCAGGTGGATATACCAATTGTAGGAGATGTGAAGCTTGCGCTGTCGGGAATATTAAAGTTGCTGGAGAAAAAGAGAGAGAAGAAAAGTGGGAGCGAATGGGAGAAGAGAATAAAAAAGATGCACGAGGCATGTGATTCGTGCGTAGAAGATATATCAAGGGAAGGGGCGTCTGTATCAGATATATTAATAAAAGAAATCAGCAATCTCCTGGATGACGATGCAATCGTCACAACAGAAGTGGGGCAGTGTCAGATGTTTGCAGCGTATTATTACATGACGAAGAAGCCTCGCACGTTTATATCCTCTGGCGGGCTGGGGACAATGGGATTCGGATTCCCCGCAGCAATAGGAGCGAAAGTTGCGGCACCAGATAAGAAAGTGGTGGATATAGCGGGTGACGGAAGTTTCTTGATGACCTGTCAGGACATGGCTACCTGCGTTGAGAACGACATACCCGTTGTGGTGTGCATCTTTGACAACAGATATTTGGGAATGATAAGGCAGTTCCAGGAGCTGTTCTTCGATAAGAAATATTCTCAATCGGATCTGGGAATAACGCCGGATTTTGTTAAGCTGGCGGAATCGTTTGGATGCTATGCAGAGCGAGTGGAAAAGCCGGAAGAGTTGAAAGACGCATTGAATAACGCATTTGAGTCAGGAAAACCCGCAGTACTTGATATGATTGTAGGCAAGGAGGATAAGGTATTGCCCATGATTCCTCCAGGAGGTAGTATAACGAGAATGATAGGAACGGAAAGATGCAAACACATATAATTTCGTTATTGGTGGAGGATAATCCGGGAGTGCTAACGCGAATGTCGGGCATGTTCACGATGCGAGGAATCAATATCACCTCACTTACAGTCTCTCCATGCGAGAAGGAGGGTTTATCAAGGATGACAGTGGCGATAGAAGGTTCAGAGAGCGAGCTGGAGATGGTGAGGAAGCAAGTTAGCAATCTGATAGAAGTAGTAAAAGTGGTGGATTTGAAGGACGAAGAGGCGATTATCCGCGATTTGTGCCTGCTAAAGGTGCATGCGAAGGATCCAGAAGCTCGCTCGGAGGTAATGCAGCTTGCGGAATCTTACGGAGCGAAAATATTAGATGCGGCATTGGATTCTGTAACACTGGAACTTACAGAAGAGCCGAAAAAGATAGACAGGTTCGTGGATTTGATGCGCCATTTTGGTGTGAAACAGTTGTTCAGTACGGGGGTTACGGCGATTGGGATAGGTGCAGGGGTGGAGAGATAGGCGCAACAGCAATAACATAAGTATCATTAAAGCAAAAGGATTTCATGGATAAACGTGTCAAAATATAGAAAATTATAGTAGGGAGTTGTCAAGATGATAAGACACGCGACTTTATCGCTTAACGAAGCGACAGGGGAGAAGAAGGTAGCGATAGATTTATTGATACAACAGTATCTTATCTTCTTGCAAAAGCTTATTAACACGCTCTGGAATTATAAACGCTTCTTTGGTACGTTTGTTCCCAAGAAATGGTATAAAGAGATAAAAAGCCCTTTAACAGAACGATACAAGCAATGTGCAGCAAAGCAAGCCTTAGCTATTATTAAATCGCAGCGAAAGCGAGAGAAGAAAACAAAGCCGATTGTTCATAATGCCTCTATCGAATTAGATTCACGATTCGTTAAGATAGAACAAGGGAAAAACAGTTTCGACCTGTGGATAAAACTCGCTATCTTAGGTGGGAAACCAATATATATCCCTGCAAAGCGGCATTATCATTTCAACAAGTTCTTTAATAACTCCGATTGGACCCCGAAGAAATCATGCAGGTTGCGAAGAACGGATAAAGGATTATTCTTAGATGTATTCTTTGAGAAAGAAGCGGAACAGATAAAAGAAGTGGGAGGAGCTGTTGGGCTCGACTTAGGATTTCGTAAATTAGCCGTTATGAGCGATGGGCAAATAGTAGGTAAAGAGCTAAAGGAAGAGATAACCCGATTATATTTGGGCTTACCATCGTGCTCTGACCAAACTGGAGATGCTCTGTGAAGAGAACCGTGTTCAAATCGCGGGTGTGAATCCAAGAGGGACGAGTAAAGCCTGCAACAAATGTGGAAGCAAAGGGATAAGACGGGATGAAAGATTCGTATGTCCCACATGTGGAAATAAGGACGATGCTGACCATAATGCCGCATGTAACATACGAGACCGCTTTATCTCTCAGGGAGTATATGGTCCCCTGCCTGAAAACCACTTAGATGTTCCCTCTGGTTAGGATGGAATATTTTCCTATATAAGTGGTAACTATTTATATGCCATTGTAACAATGATAGCATAAGAGAAGAATAATCATGGGAGCTGCTTCAATCACATTGCCGCAAAAGCTTGTGGTGAAATTAAGGGAAAAGGCTGAGGAAACCGATTCGCTACCTGAGGAGTTAGGTATTGAGCTAATACTTAAGGGATTGAATGAGGAATTGGATCCTGAGGGGCTTGAAGAACACTACCAGGCTTTAAGTGATAGATATATTGAGGAATCAAAAGAATTTTTGAACAAAGGGGATTTGGTGCAAACATCAGAGAAGCTATGGGGGGCATCTGCGCTCGCAGTGAAGAGAATAGCAGCGGGCAGGGGATTAAAGTTGGAGAGGCATGGCGAAATATGGTCTACCGTGAGCAGAATTTCAAGGGAGAGAGGAGATGAGGATATCGTCGTATTTTTTGGTGATGCAAATGCTTTACATAGGAACTTCTACGAGAATGAAATGGATAAGGATGTAGTAGAAATATTGTTGAGGCGTATTGAGAAGTTGGTTGAAAAATTGAGGAGAATAATATGAACGTATTACATGATGAGGATATAGATGAGAGTATTTTAAGGGATAAAACAATAGCGGTGATGGGGTATGGGGCACAGGGGGATGCACAGGCAAACTGCTTGCGTGACTCGGGAATAAACGTGGTCGTGGGTGCGAGAGAAGGAGGAAAGAGCTGGGAAAAGGCAAAAGAGGACGGTTTTGAGGTATTGGCGATAGATGAAGCGGCGGAAAAAGGAGATATTGTGCATATCCTGCTTCCGGACGAAATACAGCCGGATATTTATGAGAATCAGATAAGGAAGCACATGAAAGCAGGGAAAACACTCGGGTTTTCGCATGGCTTTAATATCTGCTTCAAACGAATTGTTCCACCTGAGAACGTGGACGTTATTATGGTTGCACCGAAGGCGCCGGGAACCGAGGAAAGGAAGGCATATTTAGAAGGTTTTGGCGTCCCGGGTCTCGTTGCCGTAAAACAGAACCCTTCGGGAAAAGCGCGAGAAGTTGCGTTAGCAATGACAAAGGCGATGCACTGGACAAAAGCAGGCATTTTAGAATGTACTTTTGAACAGGAGACGTACGAGGATTTATTTGGTGAGCAGTGCGTTTTATGCGGTGGGTTAGTAGAATTAATGAAGAACGGGTTTGAAGTGCTAGTAGAGGCGGGCTACCCCCCCGAGATGGCGTATTTCGAGTGCGTGCACGAGATAAAACTCATTGTGGACTTAGTGTGGCAGGGCGGGATAAAGCAGATGGCAGAGGTTATCTCTAACACGGCGGAGTATGGAATGTGGTCTGTGGGGCATAAGATAATCGGACCGGAGGTAAAGGAGAGGATGAAAGAAACGCTAAAACGCGTGGAGAGCGGCGAATTTGCAGATGAATGGGTTGAAGAATACAAACGCGGTATTCCGTTCTTGAAAGAGAGTAGAGAGAAGATAGGTGAGCATCAGGTTGAAACCGTTGGTGCGGAGATAAGGAAGTTGTTTGCTAAGAAATGAGCTTCTAAAATGCTCAGGTTGAGATTCCACGGCATGGGTGGCCAAGGTGTGAAAGTTGCCAGCAGAGTGCTGGGTACCGCAGCATTTTTGGAGGTCTACAAAGAGGTCTGTGTGGAATTTGAAAGGGGTTCCAGTTTAAGTGGTCTTTCATAGTCATAAGACCACCTCCACCTGAGGCTT
>JAGXOR010000088.1 GCA_023659785.1 Methanomicrobia archaeon LH_S13 | reverse complement strand
AATTGATAGCATCACACGAAGAGGTTTGAAACAAAATGGTCGAATCTCATAACCTAGACTTTTTACTGCAGCCCCATCATGACATCAATTATCTCACCTTCATCCAGGATACATTCGCCGATATTTACTATACTAATGAGGAGAACAGATGGCTAGATATGGTCATCCAGAACATTGAAAATTTGGATAACTTTTACAAGTGCACATTAATCCGAAGAATCCTGCGAAAACCTCACCTCTACCGACTTTGCATGCCTTTCCATACCTTCTGCTTCGGACAACCTCACCACAACATCCTTTATTTTCTCTAACCCCTCCTTATCCAACCACTGTATGGTCATCCGCCGCATAAAATGGTCAACGTCAAGCCCGGAGAATAATTTTGCGTAGCCCGCGGTTGGAAGCACGTGATTTGCTCCTGTTGCATAATCGCCAGCAGCAACTGGCGAATAATTACCCACAAAAACAGACCCTGCATTGTTTACTTTTTTCAAAACTTCTATTGGCTCGCTTACCATTATCTCAAAGTGTTCAGGTGCATATTCGTTCGCAAATTCTATGCACTCTTCCATGCTATCCCCAAGAATTATCCAATTTTGTTCCTCTTTGCCGGTCTGTGCCATAACTTCTCGCTCCACTTCCGCTGCTATCCTTTCCGAGTCTGTAATAAGAACCGCTTTTGATTTTGCACCATGCTCTGCCTGTGCGAGCATATCAGCGGCAATGAAAGCGGGATTTGCAGTTTTGTCTCCGATTATCAAAATTTCCGAAGGACCAGCAGGGAAATCTATTTCCACTCCTTCTTCTCGAGCCTTCATCTTCGCCGCAGTTACATACACATTCCCCGGTCCCACTATTTTTTGCACCTTTGGAACGGTTTCAGTGCCAAAAGCGAGAGCAGCAATCGCCTGTGCTCCACCCGCTTTAAATATCCCCGTCGCACCTGCGAGATTCGCCGCAACTAAAGTAAGCGAGTCCACATTCCCATCCTTCCCCGGTGGTGTGCATACCACTATCTCACGCACACCCGCTATTTTCGCAGGAATCACACACATCAATGCGGTACTGAAATATGATGCCGGGACATAAGCGCCAACCACGTCAAGAGGAACATACTTATCATACTTATCGCTAATGAACACGCCTTCACTAAATTCTTCTAACCCTGCTCGCCTCTTCTGCCGGTAATGGAAATCTCTTATCGCTGCGGATGCCTCTTCGATACACCTAAGCGTATGTTCATCCACGCTCCCTTTTGCATCTTCAATCTCCTTCGGCTTTACCTCCATTTCCTCTTCCTTCAGCCTCACACCATCAAATTTTTCGGTGTATTCCAGCAGTGCCCCGTCTCCCCTGTCCTTTACCCCTGCGATTATTTCTTTTACAACTGGCATAACTGCCGCCATGTCAAGCGTTCTATTGAGAAAGTCCTTGTTTTCATACATTTCTTTTAGCTTCTTTATCATCTTTCTGTTCTCTCTGTTTAACTTTGTAATGAAAATAATTCTTTTGGTCTTTTGTAAATCCCGATGCATCCGTGATCCATAGGTAGAGCTTCTCTTTTACTTCACGGATACCTCTTTTCGGGTGTTTTATATAACGCTTCGTCTATATATGAACTTGAAGGCGGTTTGGACGAGGTCGAAACTTTTCCCCAGAAAGTATTGACGGGAAAAAATATTCGTTTTTTCTATGTGATGAAGTTTAATAAGTCTATGAATGGATATGATTGATGAATATTCTGAGAAGGAGACTTATGGAATGCAAGAGGTAAAAGTAAAATGAGAAGGTATAAAATTGCTGTAATTCGTGGCGATGGTATAGGACCAGAGATAATAAGCGAAGGGGAAAAGGTACTTGAGGCGGTTTCCGAGTTCGAGCACTTTGAACTCAAATGGATAGAGTATCCGCATGGTGCAGAGCATTATTTGAAGACAGGGGAGTTAATAGGCGAAGATACGCTAAAAGAGTTGGAGAGATGTGATGCGATATATTTCGGGAGCATAGGCGACCCAAGAGTAGAGACAGGCGTTTTAGAGCAGGGGATTTTGCTTGCTATGCGGTTCTATTTCGACCAGTACGTGAACTTAAGACCGGTAAAACTGCTGGAGGGTGTCGGCACGCCACTGGCAGGGAAGGGTCCAGAAGATATAGATTTCAGTGTCGTGAGAGAGAACACAGAGGATTTCTATGTCGGCATAGGCGGCAGGGTGAAAGGTAAAGGGAAAGGAAAAAAGAGAGAGGAGCTGGAACTCGTAAGGAAACTTTATCATATTAAATTCGGGTTGGACATCGAGACCGATGCAGATGAGCTGGCATATCAAATCGGTGTCGTTACGAGGGAGGGCTGTGAGCGAGTGATGAAGTTTGCATTTGAGCTTGCGAAGGAGAAGGGGAAGAAGAAAGTGACGAGCGTGGATAAGGCAAATGTGCTAACGCAAGGCTACGGCTTCTGGAGAGAGGTATTTAGCGAAGTTGCACGAGAATATCCTGATATAGATACCGAGTTTAATTTTGTAGATGCGATATGCATGTGGCTCGTAAAGAATCCGGAATGGTATCAAGTCGTCGTCGCACCAAATATGTTTGGAGATATTATCACGGACCTCGGTGCGATGATTCAAGGTGGTTTGGGGCTTGCGCCAGGAGCGAATATAAATCCGGATGGCGTTTCCATGTTCGAGCCTATTCATGGTTCTGCGCCAAAGTATAAAGGTAAAGGCGTTTCAAATCCAATAGCAACGATTTGGGCGGGTGCTATGCTTTTGGATGCCGTAGGAGAGAAAATAGCGTCCGAAAGGGTTTTAAATGCAATTGAATCGGTGCTGAAAGAAGGAAAGGTGAGAACGTATGACCTCGGGGGTAACTCTAAAACGAGTGAAGTTGGAGATGCAATTGTTAGCGAGGTTAAGGCATTACTGTGACTTTGTCACATTTTAAATTTACCGCTGATAATGCTGAGTCTTTTCGAGATATGATATTTCTACCTCAACCCATGCATGTCCCGTCCCCTTTCTACTACTAATAAAATTGGTAAAGAGTAGTAAATAACATTATATAACATAAAATATTAAAAGTTGCCCTCTACTTAAAGAAAGAAAATAACCCGGGAGAGTTAACTATTAAGATTATGGATACTGTCGCTCCGGACTACCAGCCGGGGAGCACAATCTACGCCAATCTAACCACGAGTGATGTTATTTCCACCGACGGTAAGGAATATGAGTTTACCTTCTCTTCGCCGGCTGCGGTTACCGCCGGCACCCATTACGCCATTGTCCTGCACGAGCCATAAGGTGTGGGGGACAGCGGCCATAACTTATAAAGGTGACGGCGACGATGGTATTCTGAAGACAGTTGGGATTGCCACAGACGGTCAGATTACGGGTAATGTATATGCAAAAGCAGCCATTAAAACACACGACACCGTTTGAACTCAAGACAGATGAAGCCTGTGACCTTACCGCTTGCACCCAGGTTTATGTTAGGGTTGATTATGAGGGCGGTTATAATTCGCCAGGAGAACTCAATTCAACCAATCTCTTATCAGATAAGGCAGTTCAAAGCATAGGCAGCTTTGACTACAAACAACGCCCTCGGCTATTCCCTCAGGAATCAGCTTAAAGGTTCATTTTTCACAGGATAACACTAACTGGTACAATTCGACAGGTACTGCCGGTGGCTGGGATACCCTTTCTCAGGGAACACATACCATAGACCTTTCTGGCTTAGGCTGGTCTGGAGCTAACTTCTATTATAAAATGCTGTTTACTTCAGATGGCAGCGATACACCAGTCTTGGATGATATAAACGTGACATATTCAAGATATAAAAGTTCAGGCAACCTCACTTCCAATGTATGTTGAGATGCATTACAAGGATAAAGAGAAAGAGATCGGGGGCTTGGATGAAAGCACTTTAGGGCTTTACAGAAGATAAGCAAGAAAGCCTCAGCGCTTTAGCCTGAGGATGAATTGCGCTTATAATTGTATGTGCATATTTTTTTTATGTCTATCAATTCCTCTATATACTAACAACTCTTATATTATATTAAGAAGGAAGTAGTTAAGCGATACATAGAGGAGCAAAAAGGAAAATGATACTGACATACAAAGTGAAGCATGAACGAAACTTTTCAGGAGAATTGGATAAGGCGCGAGCAGTAGCTGAATACGCCTTAGAGCATAAAACGCTTTCTTCTAAGGATGTTAAGCACATCGGGTTGAAGTCAATTATTTCCAACCAAATACTAAGAAAATACAGCAGAAACAAAAATCTGAAACGCATTAAGCATGTTAATGTGCATAAGAAATACAAGAACATCAGGAGGCGGATGCAAAAAGCAGGTAAATATGGCGTGGTGAAACGTTTGAAAAGACGTGAGAGCAGGATAGTAAGGGATTTAAACCACAAGATAAGTCGTAAAGGGGTGGATATCAGGATTGGTAGATGTATGCAAAGAGAATAAGTTCCCTCCCCCCTTATCTTTTTGCGGAAATAGATGAGAGGAAGAGGGAAGCGAGGAAAAAGGGTATAGATGTGATAGACTTAAGTATCGGCGACCCAGATTTGCCGACTCCTCCGCACGTGGTAGAAGCAGTTTGCAATGCCGCAAAAGACCCTTCAAATCACAGGTATCCTTCTTACGATGGTATGCTCACTTTCCGTAAAGCAGTAGCTGCATGGTATAAGCGCAAAAAACACGTGAGTTTAGATGCGGAGGATGAAGTTCTAACTTTAATAGGGTCAAAAGAAGGGATAGCACATTCGGCATTCGCATTTTTAAACCACGGCGATGTTGCTCTCATCCCTGACCCTGCATATCCGGTATATGGAAATGCAACGATATTGGCGAATGGCATTCCCCATTTAGTTCCTTTAACGGAAGAGAACGAATTCAAGCCAAACTTGGAAAGCATAGATAAGGAGGTGACAAGGAAGGCGAAAATCATGTTCCTGAATTATCCAAATAATCCCACTGCGGCGACGGTTGAAAAATCGTTCTTTAAAGAGATTGTGGATTTTGCACGTGAGCACGACATTATCATTCTTCATGACAATCCTTACTCTGAGTTGACATTCGATGGCTATGAAGCGCCGAGTTTTATGGCTGTTGATGGTGCAAAGGAAGCGGGTATCGAGTTTAACTCGCTATCCAAGACTTATAACATGACGGGGTGGCGGATAGGCTTCGCAGTAGGAAATCCCGAAATATTAAAAGGTCTGAGGCTTGTGAAAACCAATGTTGATTCCGGAGCTTTCCAGGCTGTTCAGATAGCGGGAATAGCAGCGTTAACGGGTCCTCAGGGCGGTATAAAGACAAATGTAGAGACTTATAGAGAAAGAAGGGATATTTTAATTGATGGGTTGAGGTCTGCCGGAATGGAAGTGAGAAAACCAAGAGCTACTTTCTATCTATGGGTGGAAGTCCCTTCCACTTTCTCTTCTATTCGGTTCTCTATGTTCTTGCTGGAACGCACAGGAGTAGTCGTAACGCCGGGAGTAGGGTTCGGTGAGAATGGAGAAGGTTTCGTTCGATTCTCTCTTTGTGTAAATGCAGAACGGATAAAAGAAGCGTGTGAAAGGCTAAAGCTTTTTATGTAACGAAGTAAGGCAGGACGTGGCTATTACCGGGACTATCGAAGAAGGAGGATACATAGGGCAGGTAGGAGGTGTATTTGACAAGGCAGTAGCGGCAGAGAAGAACGGCATAAAACTTTTCTTAGTGCCTAAAGGTTGAGTTTCGAGCGAAGGTGGGACACTCAGACACACCTTTATGTTATTAACTA
>JAGXOR010000087.1 GCA_023659785.1 Methanomicrobia archaeon LH_S13 | reverse complement strand
TTTCCTCAAATGTTCACCTATTTGATAGTATCATAAAGCATAAAGATAAACATTTTGGTACATTTCAGTTAACTATATATATCGTCGCTAGTGAGCACAACCAGGTTGTGAAAATTGCTCTTTTCCATAATGCCGATGGCTTTTATTATTGTGGTGTCGGGAGTTATTGTAACCACGTCCATCGTGCTTATTTCAATCACGGGTTCATCGAAGATTTTTTCCCCTCTTTATCCTCATCAATTCCTCCAGCAGTTCTTCTTCATCTGCCGACAACAAACCGCTTAGCATTTTCATTTCTTCTTCTGTAATATCCACATATAAAACATCTTTCTCCTTTATTTGTCGTCCCACCGTCAGTTTCTTCATTGAAATTGCCACCTGCATCTCTTCTACTGCTTTCTTTATGCTCTCTCCCTTATCCTGTATCTCATTTATCGCTCCAATCCTTGTCCCATCTGCTTTTATCAATTTCACACCTGTTTTTATCTTCCCTCCCAAAACTTCTACACCAAAGATAGCAGGCTTGCTTTGCCTGAATACACACCCTGGCAGTATTTTTATCTTTGCAGGTGTGGTCAGCTTTTCCATGAACGCACGCTTCTCTTTCTCCTTCTCTTCCTTCACCCAGTTCTCATAATCCTCTATCAATCGGTAAATAACATCGCTTATAAATACAGGTATCCCATTTTCCAATACTATTTCTTTTGCATCCGGAAGTATATCCACGTTAAAACCCAGAATAACCCTCAAATAACTATCCTTAATCGTAACCGCATCTGTTATATCCCTTTTCGATATGCTTCCGACTTCTGCTTTTTTTATTTTCTCTATTCCTTCTCCTCTCAGCTCCAGAGCAAGTGCTTCCAACGACCCCATTGTATCTGCCTTTATGATTATTCCTTTCGGGCTTGTCTCCATTTTCATCTCCTCTACCTCGCCCTTCATCTCTTTCGCCACGCTCTCAAGCACATCTTCTTCAACCACTCTCACCTGCGAACCGGGAAGTGCATTTTCTACACCAGGGGCTACTATTTTTACACCATAAGCAGCATTCACAGTTTTCACTCGCTCAAATCTTTGCTCTGCTCTTATCTCTTGCAAAGCTCTTGGCTTTAACAACGCTTTTACCTTTGTAACTATTGGCTCCTCCTCTATGCTTCCTACCACGATTGTATCACCCACGCTAAGTGTTCCATCGTATAATATCACGTCAATCGTGGTTCCGAGACCTCTTTCCTCTTTCTTTTCCAATATCGTGCCAACACCAGCCTTTTCTAAATGAACGCACAAAGTTCTTTCAAAGAACTTCTGCGATAATCCTATCAGAACAAGTAACAAATCCGCAATACCTTCTCCGGTCTTCGCACACACCGGTACAATGCCCACATTCCTTGCGAAGTCTTTTATCCGGTCGTATCTATCAGCCGAAAATCCTTTATCGTACAGATCGCCTACTATTTCATATATCCTCGCATCCAACGCCTTCCTCGCATATTCAGGTTGGTCTTTATAATTGATACAGAATGGTTTTTGCTTTGAATTCCAGCCCTTTATCCTATCTATTTTGTTCAATGCCACTACGAATGGCGTTTTTAATAATCTTAAGATGTTTAACGATTCGTAAGTCTGGGGCTGGAAGCCCTCCATCACGTCCACAACCACAACCGCGACGTCTGCCAAAGCACTCCCTCTTTTCCTCAGAGAGGTAAAGGCATGATGCCCAGGGGTATCAATGAAAAGCAAACCGGGAACCTCTATTCCTGTCCAGTCCCTTTTTAGTGGTTCACAAATCTTTTTTATCGTTTCAATAGGACTTTCCGTAGCCCCTATGTGCTGTGTCACTCGTCCTGCTTCCTTCGCTGCTATCGCAGTGCTCCTTATGTTATCGAGTAAGGTGGTCTTGCCATGGTCTATGTGTCCCAGTACAGAGAGAATAGGTGTTCTTTTTTGCTCTTCCATGTCTTTCGCCTTCGCCTCTCATCGTCAATGGATAATTTGTATTTATCTTATCTACTTCTATCTTTGTTTTTGCTCCACCAAAAGAGACCCTTTTTTTGTCCCTCTTCTTGTCCTTGTTTTTCCTCATTAAATTCCATGAGCAATTCCTTCTGCCGTTTACTCAGTTTTGATGGCGTTACCACCTTCACTCGCACCAGCATGTTTCCTCTGCCATAGCTCCTCAAATCAGGCATCCCTTTGTTATTCATCCGGAAAACCGTGCCTGACTGCGTACCAGCAGGCATTTTCATTCTTGCCTTGCCTCCCTCTATCGTTCTAACCTCTATCTCATCACCAAACACCGCTTGAGCGAAGCGAACCGGGACTTCACAAAACAGGTTTCCCCCTTCCCTTCTAAAGAATTCATGCTCCCTTACGTGCACTACAACGTACAAATCGCCAGGAGATCCCCCTCTTTCACCTGCTCCTCCTTCACCCGCTATCCCTAATCTGTTTCCGGTATCCACACCTGGTGGTAACCGCACTGAAATTCGCTTGTTCACTTTGATTTTTCCGCTACCCCCGCAATTCTCGCAAGGGTTCAGTATTACTTTTCCCCTTCCCCCGCACCGGGGGCAGATGGAGATAGAAATGAATTGAGCAAAGCCCTGCCTTTGTACTTTTCTTATCTGCCCTCTTCCTCCGCAAGTAGAACAGGTTTCTAATCCTCCCGAACTCGCACCCGTTCCCCCACACGAGGGACAGTTCTCTTCTTTAAAAACGCTTATCTCCTTCTCCATTCCCTTCGCTGCTTCCTCGAGGTCTATCTCAAGGTCATATCGGCTGTCGCTTCCTCTTTCTGCTCTGGCCCCGTATCTCCCCTCCGCTCTTGTATATCCTCCTCTTTCAAAGAGGTCCTCAAATATAGACTCGCCTCTGGTTCTGCGGAATCCAAAATTACCACCAAAAAAGTCCTTGAATAAATCACCAAATATGTCCTCCACGTCGTCAAACCTTGTGAACTGTGACCAGTCAAATCCTCCAGGACCAAAGTCAACGCCAGCATTCCCATATCTATCATAATTCGCACGCTTCTGTGAGTCTGACAACACCTCATAAGCCTCAGATACCTCTTTAAACTTTTCCTCTGCTTCTTTCGGGTTGTCCTTGTTAAGGTCAGGGTGATGTTTTTTCGCTAATCTCCGATAAGCACGCTTTATTTCCTCCTTCGATACTCCTCTATCCACGTCTAAGGTCTCGTAGTAATCTTTCTTTGCTGGCAATTTCGCTTCGCCCTCCGCTGTTTAAAGAACTTGTCTTTTATGGTATAAAGTTTTTATCACGGCACATTTTCTTCACTTATTCACTGCTTCTCTCCATAGTAAATGGAGGTATCTTCCATCCCTCGTGATGTTCAGTAGTTCCGAAAGGGTTTGGTTCTGAATAAAAATTATCGCGTAAAAACAGCTCTTTTGGTGAAATAGCCGAAAAAAAACGGATTTTTACCGTACAAAATTTTACCATTCAGAAATAGAGATGATTGAAACTACCAATGTTTTATATAGCATCAAAAATAATTTTATTTCATTTGTTCATTGAACAGGTGAAGAGGTGAGGATGGCGATGAAGGTGCGGGTAGAAGTGACGAATGATGGAGGGTTAAAGACCTCAATGGAGAGCGAAGGTGACTTAAGCGAAGCGCTTAAGCCCATTATGATAAGAAATATAATAGCGTTTTTAGAAAGTCAACTTTCATCGTCTTCCGTTAATATCCCTTGTGATTGCGACGGCGATGACCTAACGATAAAAGAAAGATTGGCTTCTTTTTTGCGATATGACGAAAGGGCACCAAAGGATTGGTTCACTTCTTCACAGATAAGGAGAATCTACGAAGAAGCTTATGAGGAGGAAGTGAGACTTAGCACGATATCAACGTATTTAGCGAATTTGCATTCTGAGGGCATTTTGATGAGAAAAGGGAGCAGAGCAAGGAGGCAATATCAGTTAGCTTCACTTGAAAGAGGGGAAGCTGTGAGTACAAGTCCGGTAGATGCACTTTTATAGGATGAAATAACTTCCTTAAGTTTTTATTTGACTGTGGGTTAAGAGGAAAGGAGGTGAGAAATTGAACATGCTTTACAGTGGTCATTTGACTGTTGGCTTTATCTGCTTCTGCATCCTGGTTACAATCCTATTTCTATTCCCTCTTCAGCAAACTGTTTCTTTCAAGGATATGCCGTTATGGCTTATAATATGTCTATTTGGCTCACTCACACCCGACCTCGACCATAAACACAGTAAGATCCATAAATGGTCTTATATAGGTTCTATTTTTTCTGGATGCGTCATATATGTACTCACACGCGAAGTGTACCAGGCGTTGATAATTACGATATTACTTTTACTCATTGTCTTTTTACTCTCAAAATTAAAACATCGTGGTATCACGCATCACGCACCAGGATTTATTATATTCACGGCATTGTTGTATATTGCTTTTTACTTAATGGATTTTACATCCCCAATTATAATTACAATGTTTGGAGCAATCGGATACCTGAGCCATCTCTTTGCTGATTACATCTCTACGTCTATGAAGGTAAGGGCAAACAGAAAATAGACTTTACTTACATATAACCTTCGACTATAAATGATTCAAATTCATTCCGTTTTGCTAATTCTACTCCCACTACATACGCTTCAAATCTTTTATCTGATAAATGGCAGAAATGTGAGATCAAATCCATTAAATAGAACATACTACTCATTACCCCCCGACGTATCTCCTTAAATGTGCTGCCACATACCACTTCCACTAATATATCCGTATCTTCATCTTTCCGCATTATAAAATCTGGATGGACTCCCAAGGGTCTTGCAACTAATTTATAATCATATAGAGATTCCATAAGATAACCCGCAACTCCTTCTCCTATACTACTTAACACAAATTCAGATTTATAATCCAGGTCAGACGGTAAGTAACATAAGCCGGGATAATCAGTGGGAACGCCCCTCTTTACCTTCTCAAGCTCTTCACGAATATCAAAATAGTAAATCAAGCTTTCTACCGGATTTTTTATGATCTCTTCGCTAAATAGTAATACCTTCTCTTCTAAGGTTTTATAATTTAATGTGATGGTATTGGAGTTTTGATAATTTTCAGGAGACATCAACGCGACAAGTTTCCTTTTTAGTTCATTTACTCCACCCCAACCCTTTTTTATGGCTGTCTTACCCAGGTCTTCTTTATAAATTCTAAGCTGGTACTTTGAAATATTAACCTCTATTTCACAAAAGTCAATTATTTTAGCTTGATCTTTACCACTATACCTGTATCCTATCCCCCTATCATTGCCCTTCGTCCCTACTGCGCCCATCGCTATCTTAGCCCCTACCAAGCTTATCTTATAAAGGTATATTAATATATAAATTAATTAATAAACTTAGTATATAAATAATAGTGTTCAATTAAGTAACTACAATAATATGACAAAGCAGATAGGTGTATCTGATAGTGTATATGCAGATTTAAAGAGATTAAAAACGGGGGACAAAGACAGCTTTGGTAAGGTAATTGGCAGACTTATCGAAGGTAAGAATAGAAAAACAAAAAAAGAAGAAATTTCCGAGGAATTTCGCAGGTTTAAATGTACTCTTTCACCGATAATAAACGAAGAGGCAAGGGGTATAATAGAGATAATGAAGCTTTTTTTGTTAAAGGCAATAGATGAGAAGGATAACGAAGATAAAATTAGAAGAATTTACGAGGGAATAATTCCCGTATTGACGCAGGAAGGAATATTAATAGAAGATATGGAAATATCTGAAGAGGGAAGGAAATGGATAAAGGGAATTATAGAGAGTCACGTACCCCACCCTGAAGGGCGAGGGTTCTAGTTTAAGTGGTCTTTCATAGTCATAAGACCACCTCCACCTGAGGCTTCATCGTA
>JAGXOR010000086.1 GCA_023659785.1 Methanomicrobia archaeon LH_S13 | reverse complement strand
TATGGAACCACCCCTATATAAATGTTGCCGTATTATTTTGGAAACGTTGCACTAGTTCACTTTTGCAAGCGCACCCAAATCGCTAACGCCGCACTGACCGCCGAATGCCCAGCTCGTCTCATATTCAAGACTCTCGCCTTCTATTCCCTTATACTTCCCTTTCTCTATCTTTATCCATCTTCCGCATTCCATCGGGCATTCATGACATGCAGTCCTCTTCACAAGAATCGTCTCTGCCATCTTCTCCCCTGAAATCTCTTCAGCATCCTTAAACACACCAGTCTGGAAGTTCCTCGTGGGATAAATCCCGGAAGCATTGATGATGTTCGTAAGCACAGCGGTTCCGTATGAATATAGCCCTCCCCCTTCTTTCGTGACATCGTTCTCGGAAATTATCTTCATCGCTTTCTCATCCGTTTCCGCTCTTATCCCATCATCCACTTCAATCACATATTTACCCCAGTATTTACTGGCATCCCTGAACTCCACACCGCCGTCAGTCGCCCATAAGTAGGTGGGCTTCTCTGCTTTTCCTTTTATTACTATCGCATCTTATCCAGCCTTACGGAGTTCAGCAGCCCATGTCCCACCAGAACTCGTAAACGTTATGCCCCCTGTCGCTGGACTCTTTGAGATCATTACATGCCTCCTACTGCTCGGCGATTTCGTCCCGGTCAAATTACCTGTGTCAGTAGGTGTATCTAATTTTTGGGTAAGATTATTATTGTGATATACAAAGGATCAGTGTTCTAACGATGCGGGTGATTTTAATTCGCCTTCCAATCAAGTATGATAGGGTGTTGAAAATATCATCTGTACCTTCTCCCTACCCTTTCCAGATTCCTTGCATATACTTCAAACCCCGGAATAATCACTCTTACAACAGGAATTCCTATCTCCTCTCTCGTTAAATCCACTACTATTACACGGCTCACCACCCGCCTCAATTTTTCAAGTGCTACCTCTACATCGCCATCTATCGTATCAGTCGCCAGGTCGGGAAGTCCATCCAACCTCATTTTTTCTTCTTCACCTTTATCTTTGCCCTTATCCTTGTCTTCAAACCAATGCCTATTTCTCTTCTTTATCGCCTCGTAACTTATTAGTCTCGCTGATACTGCTTTTATCGCATCCCGCCTCATATTCTCTATTTGCATAAGCCTGGATTGCGCAGCTTCTGTTATCGCCCTTATCGTTGCTATTCTTGGGTTACTGTGCGCCCCTGCACCATAAACAAGCAAGGAGCCATCATCCTTTGATTCGGAGTCTAAAGCCAACGCAACGGTCGTAAATCCCGTATCCGAGGGGATATACCAGAAATGAGGAATAATACCAGCAGATTCAAATCTCTCTTTTAATTCAAATATCCTCCCATCGTCCTCACCAACTTCTATTTGTTTACCCGCGTCCTTCTTCAATTCCACATAACTTAATGCGTCTCGCTCTATTACCTCTGTTATTCCGTGAAAGATAGCTTCCTCAAGGTTATTCCCTGATGCTATACCGTTAGTGTCGCTTCTAAACAGCCTTCCTCCTCTCTTCGAGACGTATGGATGAAATACCGCATTCGCCGGGACAAAAATCTCATCCTCTCTTAAAAGGTCATAACCCTCACACCACTCTAATTTCGAACTCGGACCGATGGTGGAAAGCTTACTCAATATAAGTGAAAAGGGGTCCACTTTTTCTCTCTCTTCTCCCTCTTTTTTATTCCCATTGTAGGATTCAACCAAAAATTTCGCCTTATCTTCATCTTTTATTTCCGCGGAATACCGTTCTATCGCTTCCATGATTACTGACACTCTTGCTTGCTCTCTCGTAAGCCCTTTTCCTGTATGAACCGAAACAGCCCCTTCTTTAGCGCCCAGTCTGCTCGCAGAGTAGATGGGTATATTGAGCTTATCAAGTGACGTAATATCCTCCATTCTTGTTATCCCTACTTCTTCTTTCAGCTCCTCTACCCTTTCCAGAGTCTCTTTGGGGATCAAAGCGCGATGTGTATCAAAGAAATACCTTTTTGGCGTTCGCTTGAGCCTTATTTTCATCTTATTCATCACTATTTATATAGATCGAAGAACAATTAAATTATAAATAAACGAATGGTAGAAGAAAAGAAGAAAAAAGGTTGGATGGAAATAGAAGCAGAAAAAGCTGATAGAGAAGAAGGAGGAAGAAAAGCAAAGATATACGAACATGCAACGTGTGCAAAATGTGGTAAAGAAGTGGAAGAAGGAGATTACATAGAGATTCGAGGTAGAATCCTTTGCTCAGAGTGTTACGAAGCCGAACTGGAAATGGAAGTAGACATAGGTGCTGCGGAAGGCACTGGAGCAGGTTGAGGTAAGAGAAAAGTAAAGATGGAAGAGAGAAAATACGAGTTACCTATCCCGCGCGCTATAGCTACTGGCATAATATTCGAGGCGGCAGAGAAGTTCGGGTTGGAAGTGGACCAGGAGAAACCAGCCGAAGATGCATTTGATGTAAGAACCGATTTACCAACCAGGGATTACGTGCCCCGGATAATACTACGGGGAGATTCGCGAGAAACCTTGCTGGAAGCAGAGGAATACATACACAAGAAGCATGAGGAATGGATAACAGGTTTAGAAGAGAGACGTAAGAGAAGAATGGAGCAGATCCAGAGAAAATTCCGGAAATGAATCACATCACATATAGCGACAAAAAAAGTTCCTCATCTCCTTTATCATAAACTTTTCATCGCTTTTTTTAACCTTTTCAGCAATTAACTTTAATACAGAGCCATTTTGCGATTCCTCTGCTACTACATTCCCTCTTGCTCTAACTGGCATTGCAAACAAAATACCTGCTTCTTTTTCTCTCTCTCGTAATTCCAGAAATACCGCTCCTGTGCCGTCGTCTAAGAGCATCTTTCTTCTATTCTCTTCTCCTGGCTGCGATACTGACAATATATCCCCCTCTAATATCACATCAAATGCACCTTCACAAGTGAATATTTCTTCTATTGCCCTCTTTTTAGGCTTCATCAACTCATTCCAACCGGGAAAATCAATTTCTTTTTCAATTATGTTCACACTCGTGTTTTTCGCTATATGTAGCGTAGGCAGTCCGTTCCACCGCTTCATGTAGGCATTCTCGATTTGCACTACCTTGTCCTTTCTAAGCTCTTTCCGCTCTTCCCACGAAAAGAAGGGGATTTTTGCAGTATAGTCTGCAATTATTCCGTTAAGAATAACCTTTTCCTTCTCTTCTTTCGCCTTTATCCCTTTTCTCGATACCTCCAGGACCCTGCATACGCTGTTTATTCCTGATTCGCCGTGCTTCAAGCACCAAAGTTCTCTGTTTTGACTGTCTGAAGGTACAAAAGTGAAGAACCCGTGTTTTTTATATTCTCGTTGCATAGTTAGGGTACTTTCTTTTAGTAACTACAAGAAGCGACGCTAAGAAAAAAACTCTTTTATTATTTCTTCTACATCAAAATAAATATGAAGGTACAGGAAATGATCAACTCATACGACTTCGGCAGAATTGTCGTAGATGGAAAAGCATATACAAGCGACGTGATTATCTTTCCTGATAGGGTCAAGGACAACTGGTGGAGGAAAGAAGGGCATGCTCTTCACATAGAAGATATTGAAACAGTGGTTAAAGAAAAGCTGGAGGTGCTAATTGTGGGCACTGGAAAATACGGACTCCTAACAGTATTACCAGAAACGAAAGAATATATTGAATCAAAAGGAATAGAGTTAATTGTTGAGCCGACGGACAAAGCCTGCGAGATATACAATGAAATATCAAAAGATAAAAAAGCTGTGGCTGCTTTACACCTGACCTGTTAGGAAAGAGTTAGTAAATGGACATAAGAATAGGAATAACCGGGAAGCCGCGGATAGGGAAGTCAACAATTATAAAAGCAGTGATAAGTAGATTGAAAGCAGAAGGTATAGCCATGGGTGGCATGCTTACCGCAGACATCAGTGAAGGAGGGGTAAGGGTAGGTTTCTCCTTAGAAGATATAAGCACTGGCGAAAAAGGTATTTTGGCACATACGCATCTCTACCAAAAAGGCCGAGATAAAAAGGTAAAAGTGGGAAAATACGTCGTAAATCTCACCGATTTGGATTCCATAGGTGCGAACTCGATAAAAAATGCGCTGGCACAGCTCGACCCAATTATAATCATCGTGGACGAAATAGGACCAATGGAATTGAAGTCAAAGAAATTTATAGAAGCTGTGGAAGAAGCAATAGAAAGTGGAAAGTCTATGCTCGTCTCTGTTCATCACAGGTCGGAGCACGAATTGGTAAAGCGCGTAAAAAAGAAGTTCGAGATGTTTGAGGTTACAGAAGAAAACAGAAACGAAATGGCGAACCTGATTATTTCACCCAGACGGGGGCGGAATGGAAGGCGACCGATGAACTCGTGAGGTCGCTATATGATACGATGAAGCCTCTAAACCGCTTGCTTTCATTTTCATATATTCTCTTAACACAACTGTTGCATACGAACCTTTTGGCAAGAAGAACTTTAACTTCGCTTTGTTTCGATGTGGATTTATATCATCATCAATAACTTCTTCGTTGCTTAACTTCACCTTTACCGGCACCAATACAGGTCTTCTTGTCCCCCTAGAACTTATTTCAGGAATCTCTTCGATATGAAAATCATTCAAATCAACGCCTTCTTCCTCCAGAACTTCCCTCTCTATCTCTCCTTCCATGCTCTCTGCAAATTCCGTTTCATAGCCAGACACAGGAGCAGTGACAAAAGCCCTACCACGTTTTATCAGTCTGTTTATTCCTTCTTTTTTGTCCCCCTTGACTTTCTCCACTCTATCCATGTTTATATCTGCAAATCCAAACTTGTTCCGAAAACAGACTATATCTCCTATCAAAGCCTCGTTGAAAGGCAAGCTTTGCTTCATACGACGACTTAAAACAAGATTGAAGAGATAAGCTTGATAAGCATGTACGAAAAGTTTCTGCAAGTTCTTCGGAAGCACGGAAAAAGCAGAAAGGAAATTTGCTTCATTTATACTTTCTTTTCCTCCTTTTACGAGTTCATTCAAGATCGCCTTTTCGTATCGCAAGAACGAGGGCATTCTTTTCAACCCTTCTTTTAGTTCTTTTAGTTCTCCTTCCTTGCACAGCCGCCTTGCTTGTTTCGCTTCTTCAATTTCACCTGGAAAAACATCCGAGATGTAAGACATCACCGCTTCTTTTATTTCTCCCTTTATCAGATAATTCCCCACCACGTGCGTTATCGGTCGCCTAATGCCAAAACGCTGAACGCCGAAGAAATTGGGTATTCCGCCAGCATTTTCTATTTCGGTTGTTATCTTTTCGATTGTTCCTTTTATCTCTTCTTTACTTCCTTCTATGCCGCGTATAACAATCTCGAATTCGTTTCCATAAAGGTCGCCCAAAGAAACAGCTTTATTTGACCTTCCTATTGTTTTAAGCGAGACATCTCTAATTTTCACTCTTTCCAGCTCTTTTTCTTCAATATCGGTGCCCCAAATGCTTATCTTCTGCGTGGTAACGGCGAATTTGTCTTTGGTGCCTGCGAAACCGATTCTATTTCTGCTGACTCGTAGCCTTCGAGAAATTTCTCTTATCAGGTTATGAGTGTCCCAGTTCTCCTTTGTCAACTCGGCAATCAGGTATTTCCCCTCTTCTCCTTCTTCTCTATTTGTAATCTCACGAACGAAAAAGTCAGTGGGTTTTGTTTTTATCGCCCCACCTACTCCTTCGGTCCTCGTAAAGTAAAACCATATACCTATTCGTTTTTCAAATTCCGGGCTTTCTTCTTGAAAGAAAGGTTTTTGATCAGCTCGCTTTACAAGTGAATATTTTATAATGTCCAGGTTATGAGATTCAACCATTTTGTTTCAAACCTCTTCGTATGATGCTATCA
>JAGXOR010000085.1 GCA_023659785.1 Methanomicrobia archaeon LH_S13 | reverse complement strand
AGAAACTTCCTGAACGAAATCCTGTCAGTAACCTGCTTTTCGAGCTCTGGGTCAGATAGGCCATGCCATTGCTGAAGCACTAACAGCTTGACTATTAACACCTCATCGTGGTTTGGTCTGCCGCCTCGCTCGCTCTTATTTTCATACATCTCCCCATATAAACTTTACGCTTTTAGTGTTTTGGAACACAATTGTGCATCATTTTTCTCATGATTGGTTCCATCAGCTCCCGTTGGTTATAGAATTTTTTAACTGTCTTCTTCAAGGAGAGGAGTTTTTCAAAACTCTTCTAATGACCTTTCCTTTGACACCCCTCTTCAATCTCAACCATACCAATGGCATTATGCACGCAATAATCCACGCATTCACCACAATATTTGCACACGATAGGTTTATTCCGCTCGTCATCCCAGAAAATAGCGCCCATGATACAAGCTTGCGCACAAAAGCCACAGCCTATGCACTTATCCTCGTTCAATATCACTCCTCCTCCTTTCCTCTCCCTTAAAGCGCCCGTAGGGCATACTTTTGCGCACGGCGGATTCTCACATGTGCGACAAACGACAATTACAAAACCTCGCTCGATGCCACCGGCAGACCTGACTCTTATCGCCGACTTATCGAACCCGCCTCTACCTACCCTTCTTGAACATGCAAACATGCATTCCATGCATCCAACGCATTTGTTCACATCCTGTACAGCTAATTTTTTTGCCATAAAACCTTTCTTTTAAAAAGAAAGTTTGATCAAAGAAACTTATATTTTTTAGTAAAGGTTTTTGCGAAGCAAAAAAGTTTATGATAAGCCCAACTGCACCACCCAATACACCGCTCCTCCAATTGCCGCTGCCAGTGGAATGGTTATCACCCACGCAATAACCATTCGCCCTACTTCTGACCATCTTATTCGCCGCAGGCTTTGAAAAAACGTTCCTCCTATTACCGCAGAACCTAATACATGCGTGGTGCTTACCGGCATACCAGCTACACTTGCCCCTACCACCGCGAGCCCCGCACCCGTTTCCGCTGCGAATCCGTGTTTCGGCTCCAATTTCGTTAATCGCCATCCTAAAGTCTTCATTACGCGCCAACCGAAGAAGAATGTCCCCAGACCCATCATAAATCCACAGCTAAGTTTTACCCACAACGGCACGTCAAAAACAGGGATAATCCCGCCGGCAAGGAGAGCTATCGTAATCACACCCATTGCGTTTTGCGCATCGTTCATGCCGTGGCTGAAAGCCATAAAAGAAGCGGAGATAACCTGTAGTTTTTTAAACACCCCTTCGGTCGCAGTTGCGGGTGTCTTTTTAAAAAATAAATACAGCTGCCAACTGATGAAAGAGAAAAGCAAAGCTCCGGCTATAAAACCCGCAAAAGGACCTAGCACGATGGCAAGAAACACCTTATTGTTGAGAATATCCCAATTTATTATCTCCAAACCTCCTGCTGCTATTCCAGCACCCAAAAGCCCTCCAACTAATGAATGACTCACACTTATCGGAATTCCAACCGAGGTGCAAATAACTACCCACACCACTGCTCCAAATACACCTACGGCAATAATGACAAGTGTTATATCCTCGAGAAGAATAATCCCTTTCCCCATAGTCTCTGCCACTTTTGTAGAAACGCAAGCACCTGCGAGATTGAAAACACTCGCCAAAATTAACGCTTTTACCGGTGTCAGCGCTTTAGTAGCGGTTACCGTGGCAATTGCATTTGCTCTGTCATTTGCACCGTTCAAGAAGTCAAAAACCAACGCTAAAAATATTATCAGGATAACAAGCCACAAAGCAAGCATTACCTTATATCCCGCCCTTTAATCTAAACGTCTCCAGGATATTTGCCACGTCCTCACACTGGTCCATTGTATCTTCTAAGATATCTACTATTTCTCGAAGCAGCATTCTTTCAAGAAGCTCATTTGGATTTTTCACCGGTGAGGTCATCAGTGTTCGCAGCCATTCACGGTTTATTTTATCGGCTTCGTTTTCTAATTCATTTGTTTTTACGCAGCACATTTCTAATGTTGGTTCCTCACATTTCATATCTCGTAAACAATGAACTGCCGTTCTTATTTCATGCGTAGCCTCAAGGATAATGGGAGAAAAATCGCTTACAGGCTCTGGAATAGTCTGCTTTTGCGTGAATGTCAGCCTTACCACGGCTTTCTCGATGCCATCTATTACATTATCCAGGTTATGAGCGAAATAACGTATATCTCCCTTTTCTTCCGTGACTCGTGTGTGGTCAAAAAACAATCCCTGAATGATTTGATGAACAACCGAATCAGCTTCGTCTTCCAGTTCTCCGAGCTGCGCACTGATTTGCGGCAGCATTGAAAAATCGGTTCCCAATCCTACCAATAGCTTCGCGGCTTCCACCGCCTTCTCCGCAAGTTCCTCAAAGAGATAGAAAAATTTCTTCTCGTGTGGTAAAAACGTCATTTTATGCACAACCGAATTCAATACCAATGCCTTTGCCTTCAGCGCCGCACCTTTTTTCATCCTTTTCCTCCATTAGCATATAAAAAACAAAGGGTTATTTAAATCTTTCTAAATTTACCTATATAGAAACCATAATATATAGATGTGTAATCTTGTGGTTATAAAATCTAAGAAAGATAATTCAATAATTCCCTGAAAGCCATGCTTCTATGCGATACTTCGTTTTTCTCCTCGGTGCTCATCTCTGCAAAGGTCTTTCCCGCTCCCTCGAATTCAAATAAGGGGTCATATCCAAATCCCCCCTCCCCTCTCATCATCTCCGCTATTTTACCTTCGGCGACGCCGACAAAAAGAAGAGGCGCTTTTTGGGGCGATTTACAGAATGCCACGACAGTTTTAAAAGTAGCTTTTCGCTCTTCTCCTCTTTTATCCACCATCAACTTCAGTATCCCCTCATTACCTATTTTATCGAACACAAAAGCGGAGAAAGGACCTGGAAAGCCATTTAATGCGTGTATAAGCAGCCCGGAATCTTCTAAGAAGAAAGGCTCTTTTATCGCCTTCTTCTCCTTCATATATTTCGCACTTTCTCGCGCCACAGACTCTATTTCTTCAAGCTGTAACTCTGGATAGTCATATTCGCGATGTTCTATTGTTATCTCCTTCGCTTCCGCAGTAGCCAACTCCTTTATCTCTTTTACCTTGTTCTTGTTCGTCGTGAAGAAGATTATTTCCATTTCCATCTCTATCACCTCATTCAGGATTTATCTCCGTGCCCTGATGCTTCCCGTGAACGGCATCTAAAATATTTTGAGGCTTGCTTCCATCAATGACGATGGTCTTTATCCCACTTCTTTCTATTATCTTCGCTGCAACGGGGTCTATAACAATTCTCGACCCTGCCTTTAATACCTCTTTCGTTGTTAGCGCTACGAGTTCCTTTGCCGTGAGCTTATCGTATTTCCTTGCACTTGGATACCTGCGAGGGTCTGCATCATAGACTCCATCTACCGATGTCACATCTATGTAGAGGTCGGCGTTTACGTATTCCGCGAGAATCGCAGCCACTGCATCGGTCGTATAACCCGGGCTTACGCCACCCATCACGGTTATTTTCGCTTCCTCGCCATCGCTTTTCACCACCGCCTTAGCTTCTGCAACTTCTTTATAATCCGAGAAAGGTTCAGGATGTGCATTGTGCAAAGCAGAAATAAGCAATTTCGCATTTACCCTGGTCAGAGCAATTCCTATATAATCGCATGTTGCCTCGTTCGCACCCAAATCACGTGCTATTTGTATGCATTCTCGCGCTATTTCTCCGCCACCGGTAACCACATATAGATTGTATGACTTCGCAAGCTCTTCTAATACTTCCGCAACTTTTTTTATGCCCTCTGCATCCGCAAAGAAAATGCCACCTAATGAAATGACTACTTTCATTGTATCTCTATCTCATCACACCCCTTGCCGCAAGCACGCCCGTTGCTGCCGCATTAACTATATCTCTTGACAGACCTGCACCGTCACCAGCGGTAAAAAGGTTCTTCATCGACGTCTCCATATTTTTATCCACTATTGTCCGCATTGCGTAGAACTTTATCTCCGGGGCATAAAGCAAAGTTGAATCCGACATAACTCCCGGTATAATCTCATTCAGTTTCTCCAATCCTTCTATGATGTCCATCGTGATGCGATGAGGCAGAGCCATAGAAATATCGCCGGGAGTAACGTCCATCAGCGTATTTCTCACTAAGTTCCGCTCTATTCCTCCCCATGTTGACCGCCTCCCACGTCTCAAATCACCCACTCGCTGTACTATCGGCTTTCCTCCGCCGATTGTGGTTGCCAACTTTGCTATTGACCGTCCATACCTGGTGGTATTTTCAACTGGTTTTGTAAGCTCCACGTGCACGAGGAAAGCGAAATTAGTGTTCTCCGACTTTTTCGTTTTCATCGAATGCCCATTTACGCCTATAAAATCGTCATATACTTCCTTAACTACAAATCCTCGCTTGTTTGTGCAGAACGTCCTTGCAAAATCGTCATACCGCTTCGTTCTTATATGAAATTTCGGGTCGCGGTTTATTTTCGTTGCGGGATTCATGGTTATCGCAGGCACCTCTACCCTCACGCCAACGTCTATACCCGCATATTCTGCTTTTATCCCATGCTCTTTTATCATCTTCTCAACCCATGAGGCACCTACCCTACCAGGTGCTGATACTGTACATCCGCCACTTATTTTATCTCCTTTATCCGTTATCACGCCTCTGCATACTTTTACGCCTCCTTCCTCCCTTATGAGAAGGTTAGCAACGCATGTATTCAGCATAAATTCAATGCCATGCTCCACCAAATCGTTTTTAAACGATTTTAACACGTCTTTTGTTTTATCTGAACCTATATGCCTTTGATTTATTTCTATGAAACGGGCGCCAACCGAAGCTGCTCGCCTCTTCAATTCCTCTATCTCCTCATCATTGCCTTTATACAGCTCATCTAACATGCCATGCTCAAGAAACACGCGGTCCTCTTCGTTCACAAGCTGCCATGCCGTCTCGCGACCACAGAATTCTGCAAGGTCACCACCTATATCTGGTCTGAGATTTAATGTACCATCGGAAAATGTCCCTGCACCGCCCACTCCGCACATTATATCGCATTGCGCACAGTTAATACAAATCCCAAGCTCTTCCATTGGGCAATTTCTCTCTTCTACGTCCTTGCCCTTCTCTATTACCAATACCTTCGCCTTATCTTTTAATTCATTCGCAGCAAATAGTCCCGCAGGTCCTGCTCCTACGATGATTACATCGTAATAGTCCTGTTTCATCGTTCAATCAGCGAGCCGGGAGGGATTTGAACCCTCGACGGACAGGTTAAGAGCCTGCTGCTCTACCTTTCTGAGCTACCGGCCCAGCTCAAAGTGAACTACCCCCAGCTATCGCAAGGGGCTTCCTACTTCAACGATAGAACTTGCGGAAATTGGTATCAACTCCCGTAGCGGTTCCACCTCAGAAGGCACAAAGGGCAGTCCCTGCCCCGCCATACCTCGCTCCAATATATTCAGCGAGGCGTTATAATCCCTATCCAGTTCTGTACCATATTTGTATTCCTTGCTCGTACCTCGTGGATTTACGTCCCCCACTATCTTACCAGCGCTCTCAGCCTTGTAAGATAGCATACCAAAAAACTTTCCCCATGAAGCATCTAAGATTGATTGTGCAAGATGGCGATTCCTTACCATTCCCTTTATATTCAAGTCTTCCACCACTATCAAGTCGTAGTTATCCACATAGAAGCGCGATAGCTTATGGAGGAAGTCATCACGCTGATTTGTTAATCGCTGGTGCAACTTTGATAGTCTAAAAATCTGTTTCTTACGATTGTTTGAGCCTTTCTTCTTCTTCGATAATCTTCTCTGTTCAATCTTTATCTTGTTGAGTGTTCGTCTGTAGAACTTCGGATTCTCTATCTGTCTCCCTTCGCTATCAGTAATGAAGAATTTTATGCCCATATCCAAACCTATAACCTTCTGTATCACCCGGTCAAGTATTGAAATCTTATTATCCACAGAGAGAAGAACATACCACTCACCAGA
>JAGXOR010000084.1 GCA_023659785.1 Methanomicrobia archaeon LH_S13 | reverse complement strand
CATATTTTACATCTTATCGTCTTCATAGCTTGCATAGTTATACATTAGACATAGGGTTATTTAAGCTTTTCGGTTTTTTGTTAACTCCTCATCCATTCCTATTTTAGACAGATTCTACTCTCTCTAATTCAAAAATTGGCAATAAAGAGGCTATATCTTGCACGACATAGGTATTCCTTGCTCCCGTGTCAAAGAGCGTCCAGCAATTGCGTTCTGCTACAACGACATTTGCTCTTACTCTTCCCATCGCATTAGCTCCCTCCTCACATCTTCAACCACCTTAAGCGTGCCTTCTTCTTTTTCCGCTATCATTATTTCCATTTTCATACTAATCTCTTCCTCATCGGCTTTATCTCCCTCTTCAAAGGGTCAAGGACAAAACCCAACGCTTCCAGTGTTAGCACGCCCAGCAGCCTACTGTCCCCTTCCTCGCCAAAGACGACAGGTGCTGAGCCCTTCTTTCCGCCATATTCAAAGTAAGCATCTCCTACTTTACGCTTAATGACCTCTCCATCTGCCAATTCAAACTCCTCCTCACTGTGTGCCGCTATCCCCAATTCCTGTAAATCCGCTGCCGGAACCACGGTATAAATTGCACCGGAATCAACCAGCAGTCGCTCTTCCTTTAATTTCTCAGATTCAAAAGCTTTCTTTATTTTCATCTTCACGAATGTAAATCCCATTTTTTTCTTCTCCTTTTTCATACGAGAATAATCTCCAGAGCTTTTTCATCCAGGATGAAATCCTCAGTTACGAGGTCGAGCTTTATCTTCCATTTCTGTAAGAAATCAGCACCCACGATGACCTCGTACGGCAGTTCTGATACGACGAGGAAATAGAAGCTCAGGTTGTGTCCCTTTAAATTCACAAAGAGGTCTATTGTCTGCTCTGCTCTTAGCACCGTATTGTTTCCGAGTTTAAAAGCTAAAGGAAACGGCGCTTTGACCATCTGCCCGAGTTCAGATGCTGTGTCTTCACGCACAAAGCATGCCGATGCCCCGGTATCAAATAGAACCTCGCATTCTCTGCCGGATTTGCTGCCGACAACCATGAGTTCTTTTTTTATTATTCCCATCCCGTTCTCCTATCTTTGTTTATTTTACATTAGGATTTTGTATTTTGAAATTGTTTAGGTTTTAGTATTTCAGATTTAGGATTTCCCATATTAAGTAAGCATGCCATCTTCTTTTTCCGCTATCCTTATTTTCATTTTTTCTATTTTGCCGTAGGTAAACACGGCGGCGTTCCCGTAAGCATCCGTATGGTTGATTACGCGATACACACCTTTGTCAAGCTCACCCGGCAGCCGCTGGTACGCCTGCTCGTAGGGTGAATTGCCTTTCGGATGAATCACCTTCCGCAGCGTGGAGTTCCTGTCCGTGCCGGTAGAGGTGTTGTAGGTAAAGTTTGTCGTCTGACCGAGCGCATCCTGCCAGCCCGTGAAGTTCAGATTGGTATCGTAACCGAACCGTATTTCCCTGCCTTTGCCATCGTCCACGTATTCGAGCAGCTCTTTTCCGCTGATCGTCGTGTTTTCCACGTGTAGTTCAGGTAGATGCCACTGTGCCTCCATCGCTACCATCCTCAAATATCACCTCATTATTGCTCTGGCTTAAGAAAAGGTGGTGGTTTATGCACCAGTAATGGCTTTTAAACACGGTATCGCCGTAATACGGGATAAATGTGGAGTCGTAGAGCAGAGAGAGCCGAACAGGAATGATGCCACCGAGATCAAGCACACTTTTCTGGAAATGGTAGTTCCCGTGTGCAGTGTTTACCGGGTCGTCTTTGTCTAATGAACTTTTGGCGTTTCCCCTCGTCTTTGACGCTTCAATCAAGTTGGCAATGTCGCTCTGGGATGCTATTCAATCACGGTATTACCTTCAATCTCCGCTTCCGCAATCTGATATGCATTAGGTATATACCCTATGACCTGTGACCCAACCTTTTCCGCGAAAATCACAAATATCTGTCTGGCTCTATAAGTAAAGTTTCAAAATAATCTTCCTTCTCTCTCTCAGAAGTAACATAATTTTTAGAAGTAATCGCTAATACCTCTACCCCGAACCCCAATTCATCACTGAGGAACTTAGCTAAGTCAAATGCACTACCCCCTTCACCAACTACTGCGACTGAAGTATCATAGATGCCCTCTAAAAAGAGAAAAACATTTTCTATGCGCTCTTTAAAGCGACGTTCTGGATAGGTAAAGTAATAATATTAACAGAGCAATCATTCTTCTCTATTTATCACTACAATCAGACCGGGATAAGGGTTTATCTTCCTCTGAAAGGTACATCCTATTGGACCGTGAATCAGGGGAACTGGGAACTGCATCTGTAATAGCGTTAACGAGCATTAAAGCGCCGGAAATTTTACCTGGTATTGCCGTTATTTCGTGTATAGGCATTAGAGTATAGGCATTAATAAGAGGTCGCAAAAAATTTGCATCTTCTTTCTTATATATCATATCTTCCTCTTGCTTATAATAAAATAAAAATTATTTTTTAGATTAAAAAGTAGTGTGAAGTTACAGATAAGAGCGGGGAAATACGATGCTAAAGCCTGTGGAGATGAGGGAACTGAAAATCGTCACACTGGAGGACTATGTAGATGGGGTAATCAAAAGAATTGATGCTTTGGGCTCAGTCCATCTTGCGGATATAAAGGAGCTCTTAGGTGATTGGGAAGGGCTAATAGAACCTTCAAAAGCTGATGCAGTATTAATAAAAAGCTCTGAACTTCTGGCGAGAATAGACAACCTGATAGCTCTGTTGCGACCTGCGGAGGGAGCGAAGAAGAGCCTGAAGGAGATGCTGTTTAAAGCACCGGAAGAAGAAAAAGGGGAGAAGATAAGGGTAGAAGAGATAAGGTTAGAAGAGATAGAGAAGGAGTTTAGTGGATTAGAGCACATAGTAACCACGTTAATAGACGAGAATGAGACTTTAAAAGAGGAATTATCAAATACTAAGGAATTATCAGGGGTATTAAAGATATTAGAAGATTTTAGCGTTGATTTGGATTTTGTAGGTGAGCACGAATTTATTTCTGTATATACGGGAAAGTTACCGAGCATGAATTTAGATGTGCTGGAGAGCACTCTTGACGCAGTAGTCGGAGGAAATCACTTCGTTGTGTCGAAGAAGATAGTCGAGGGAGAAGGAGAGGAGTCTTTTGCTTTTGCACTGATTGTAACCTTAAAGAAGGATAAAGAAGAAGTAGGAAGGGCGTTGAGCCGGTTGAACTTTGAATTCTGGCAGCCTCCAGAACACGTTCCGAACAGGACAAAGGATGCAATAGCGGGAGCATCGGCAGGAATGAAGAGGCTAAAAGGTGAAATAAGAGATAAGGAGCGAGAAATAGAGGAAATAAGGAGTGAAAAACTTAAACACCTGCTCGTGATGCAAGAGCTTGTGCAAATAGAGGAAAGCAAGGCAAAGGCAAAGGTTCTGTTCGGTAAGAGTGAACGAGTGCGGGTTATCGAAGGCTGGACACCTAAAAAAAAGGTTGAGAACGTAATAGAGGGGATAAGCGAAGAGACCGGCGGATTTTCCGTGGTTGAGGTGAGAGCGCCAAAGCGTGAGGACGTGCAAGTGCCTTCATTACTTAATAATCCACAAATAATAAAGCCTTTTGAATCCACAATTAAGATGTATGGGCATCCGTTATACAAGGATATAGACCCAACGCTGATTACCACTATAATGTTCCCGATTCTTTTTGGTCTTATGTTCCCAGACATAGGGCATGGAATTTTTTTGCTTGCACTTGGTTTGGCATTGATATTTGCTTTTAGGGGCTTAGGAAAGGAGTTTCGTGGTATGGGCGTAATAATAGTGTTATGTGGCATTTGTTCGTTGATCAGTGGTGCGTTATTCGGTGAATTCTTCGGATTAAGTGAGTATGCACACCTTTTGGTTCATGATTCTGTGGGCATGAGCATTCCCGAGATGTTTGTCTTCGAGCCTTTGTGGTTCGAGCCAATCCCGAATGTGACAGCTATGTTCGCCCTAACGATGCTAATAGGGACGCTACATATGGGGCTCGGATTACTGCTCAATGGGATAAACAAGGTCTCCAGCAGAGATATGTTTGGTGTAATATGGGAGGCAGTAAAGATTTGGTGCTTGTTTGGCACTCTTTATTTCTTACTTCTTTTACTCAGTTCTTCTCTTGAAGGGATAGACATAGGTTTTGCGGTTTTCGTCGTTTCTGTTCTTTCTTATATTGAACCAATGGCAGGGATTATTATTTTAGTAGCACTCCCTGTTCTTATACTCTTCGCTTTCAAGGTAGTTTCAGAGTTGAGGCATGAAAAGCACGGTAAAGAGGAAAAGGAGGAGAAGCGGTCTGGCATGGACTACCTCATCATTCTTATAGATGGCGTAATAGATGCAGTGCTGGAGAATCTCTTCAGATTTCTTGCGAATATCGTCTCTTACGGTAGGATTCTCGCGTTAGCATTATGTCATGCGGCGTTAATGGAGGTGTTCATTCTTTTGGCTTTCATGTGCTGGGGTAGTATCGCGGTGATAGGACCAGTGATAGGAATTATTGTGTTCGTAGCTGGGAATGGGGTGGTGATCGTGCTTGAGGCGATAATGGCTGGTATCCACACAATCAGGCTGCATTTCTACGAGTGGTTCACGAAATTTTATGAGGGTGGAGGAGTGGAATTCTCGCCGTTTAGGTTCCGTAGAAGTTATACGTCAAACTTTTGAAAAAAGTGTGAACTACCCCCAACTATCGCAAGGCAAGGGGCTTCCTACTTCAACGATAGAACTTGCGGAAATTGGTATCAACTCCCGTAGCGGTTCCACCTCAGAAGGCACAAAGGGCAATCCCTGCCCCGCCATACCTCGCTCCAATATATTCAGCGAGGCGTTATAATCCATATCCATATTTGTATTCCTTGCTCGTACCTCGTGGATTTACGTCCCCCACTATCTTACCAGCGCTCTCAGCCTTGTCTTGTAAGATAGCATACTATCCACAGAAATCAATGTGTACCACTCGCCTGACTTGTATCGCTTGATTATCACCTGCTTTATCTTCCCTTCTCTTCTTTCATCTTCGGCAGCATCGCCTGCGACTTATATCGGGAAGCTGCTCTTATAATCACCGGCAATTCCACAATTAGCCAGGAAGTCATTTCTTTAGCAACCGAAAAAGGGGTGGCAATCGTTTCTTCTCTCTTCTCCGCACCACATGTTTGCTACCGCCAAGTTGTTTGATTAATTGATATCCCATCTGAAATATGAGATTGAAGAATACGGTAAAGAACTAAGAACTTCTAACCGCGAGTATAGGTATAAAGGAAAAATCCGCCAGAGAAATCCTGCTATTACGAAAAAATCTTACAATCGAACGTGAACACCATTCTCATTTAAATACTGTTTGACCTCACGAACGGTATATTCCTTATAGTGAAAGATAGAAGCGGCGAGTGCTGCAGAAGCGTCCGTGGACTCAAAGACCTCTTTTATGTGTGAAGGCAACCCACAGCCACCAGAGGCTATCACAGGCATATTTACCCGGTCGCAAACCGCCGCGGTTAACTCCAGGTCGAATCCGTCTTTTGTTCCATCGCGGTCCATGCTCGTGAGCATTATTTCACCTGCTCCTCGTTCCTCTACTTCCATTGCCCATTTTATCGCATCCACGCCCGTGAACTTCTTACCGCCGTAGAAGGAACATTCAAACCAGCATTTTCCTTCTCGCGTGTCTATTATCTCCCTGTCCCCCGTTTCCTCTTCACCACGCACATACCGTCTCTTCGCATCTATTGCAACCGTACAAGCCTGACTGCCAAACCGTCTTGCAATATCGTTTACTAATTCGTGATTCTTTAATGCCGCCGTGTTCACCGAGACTTTGTCCGCACCTGCGTTGAATATCCTTCTCGCATCCTCAAGACTGCGAATTCCGCCACCCACGGTAAGCGGCATGAACACGTTACTCGCGGTTTTTTCTATTACATGCGCCATCGTCTCTCTTCTTTCGTGCGATGCGGTGATGTCCAGGAAGACGAGCTCATCTGCACCCTGCTCATCGTATTCCGCCGCGAGTTCCCAGGGAATACCTGCGTATCTTATCTGCTTGAACTCTATTCCTTTTACTACTCGCCCACCGGGTACGCCAAAATCACAGTCCAAACAGGGGATTATCCGTTTTGCTAACATTTGTGTTCATCACCAACTTTACTATTACGAAGTGCCCGACACCAGGTTATGAGATTCAACCATTTTGTTTCAAACCTCTTCGTATGATGCTATCAATT
>JAGXOR010000083.1 GCA_023659785.1 Methanomicrobia archaeon LH_S13 | reverse complement strand
AGTTAAAACCGGAAATGAATTTTGTCCGGGGTTTTTGGGATTGAAACAATTGATGCTCATGGATGCAATAACCTTTGTAGGCAGTGACGAGTTGTACGCGAAGGCTTGTTTCTCGGTTTCTACGCCAGAAGTCATCTTAACAGTACCTGAAACCGTGGAAATAGGCACAGCGATAAGTGTGAATGCAGAAACGAACATAAAAGATGGTGTGGAGGCTTTTGTATCGCTATTGTTTAACGAGAGCCATAAAGAAGAGGAACGAAAAATACCGGTAAACATGTGCGATTTGCTTATTGCTGTTGCCGTGGCAATTTCTATTTCTATTGCGGTGAAGCGTAGGCGTTGAAATCCAGTGATTTATCACCGATCACCGATGTGCAATAAAAGATTTAAATATGGCTGAAACAAAGCTAAATAAGGTGAAGGACAAAAACAATAAAATATGGAAAAAAAAGAGCTTAAATGGGAAATTTATGAGATATTATCAGAGGAGTTTGTAAGGAATGTAGACTTGCATGAGTATATGAAGCGCAGCGATGAGCGATTTGAACATTTGAGGGAGGATAGTAATCGCCGGTTTGAGGCAATAGACCGCAGATTTGACGAGGTAGATCGGAGATTTGACAAAATGGATCGTGATTTCGTTGATTTGAAGGACTGGGTAGGTATAGTAGTAGGTCATTTCCAGACAAGAGCGGGAAGAAATCTTGAGGATGCAATTGCAGGAACATTAAGAATCACTTTAGGGCGAGATGTAAAACCAGAGAACATTACAATGAGAAAAAAGATAATAGATGAAGATTGGTTAATTCCTTAACAAAATGGAAAACGTTATTTTTCCTTTCCCTTTGATAAGAGAAGGGCAAAAAGAATTTATGGAAGATGTAAAACACGCCGTAGAGGGTGGAAACATTCTCATTGCTCACGCACCTACTGGGATAGGAAAAACAGCTGCTGTTCTCGCTCCGGCTTTGCAATATGCAGTCGAAAACGAAAAAACGGTTTTTTTCCTTACTTCCAAGCGTAGTCAGCACAAAATCGCGATTGATACGCTCAGGTTGATAAAGGAGCGTGCGAAACGCAATTTCGTGGTTGTTGATGTTATTTCAAAGCAGTCCATGTGTCCAAGAGCGGTATCAATATACAGGGAGTTTTATTCGCTATTCAGTGAATTTTGCAGGTCCGAGCAGAAGAACAAGCGATGTCACTATTTCATGAAACGCGATGAGGAAGCGTTGCGGCGGATAAGGGAAAGCATAATGCATGTAGAAGAGTTGTATAGCTGGTGCACCACCAGGGGAATATGCCCTTATAAAGCGGCTTTGGAAGTGGCAGAAAGTGCTGACGTGCTTGTTTGCGACTATAATTATCTTTTTTCCGCCGACATCTCAGAGAGGGTGTTGGAGAAAGTAGATAGGGACCTGGAGGAAATCATTATAATCATTGACGAAGCTCATAACCTGCCGGACCGTATAAGAAACAATCTCAGCAGTGAATTACGAATGAGCAACGTAACAGAAGCTGCACGAGGTCTCAAGCATACAAATCGAGAGATGTATGCGAACCTTATGGAATTGGAAAGTATTTTTACAAAATTGACTATGAAAGCGGGTAAAACAAAAAAGGAAGAAATGAACGTGGCTAAGGATTTTCTGGTAGAAGAGATGGAGAAGGTGTTGCGACGTAGAATAGAAGCATTAAGTTACGATGACTTTGTAAACTCGCTCAGGAGCATTGCAGAAGGCTTTGAGACTTCTAAAGTCAATAAAGACGAGTTATTTCAGAGGAACGTTCTCGGGGTTGCTGATTTCCTGGCTAGCTGGAGAACGAGCGAGAAATGTTTCAGGATATTTTCGCTTTCGCATAAAGAAAATCCGTCTCTTCACTTCAAGCTGCTCGACCCTTCTGTAATAAGCGAACCAATATTCGCAAGAGCACATTCAACCATAATGATGAGCGGCACGTTATGCCCAACGGAGATGTATGCCGATGTTTTAGGCATAGGCGTGGCTTCGAACTGGATAAAAGGAAAAGAAATTGTTTTAAGGGAGTACAAGTCACCATTTCCAAAGAAGAACCGGCTGATTGTTGTTACAAAAGAGCTCACAACGAAATATACGAAAAGGGGCGAGGAGATGTACCGGAAGGTAGCTGAGAAGATTGGAGAAGTAGCTAAATACGTGCGAGGGGGGGTGGCTGTCTTCTTTCCTTCTTACGCGCTTCTAAAAAGCATTTCTGTGTATTTACCAGAAGGAGTTAGAAGGAGGGCGATAGTAGAGAGGAGAGAAATGAAAAAGGATGAGAAAAACAGGTTATATGAGACGTTGAAGAATGGTAATGAAGGAATACTACTTGCCGTGCTGGGAGGTTCGCTCTCCGAAGGCATGGATTACGAATCCAACATGCTAAAGGCGATTATCGTGGTTGGATTGCCTTTAGGTCCACCTACGCTGGAGGTAAAAACGGTAGAAGGATATTACATAGGGAAATACGGAGCTGAGAAGGGAAAGCTTTATGGTTATCTCTACCCTGCGATTACAAAAGTGATGCAAGCTGCTGGTAGAGGTATAAGAAGCGAACATGACCGTTGCATCGTCATTTTGATGGATTACCGATTTGCGCAGTTCCCGTATAAAAACTGTTTTCCATCGGATTACGACATGATAGTTACAGATGGAGCGGAAGAGTATTGTAGAAAATTCTTTAAATGATTGTGAGAGAAGTACTACTCCTCGTCAAACCCTTCGAGTTCCTCACCGAACTCCTCTTCTACTTCTTTCTTCAGTTCTGTACCAGCACCTAAACCCGCTTCTAATAGCTCCTTTATGGATTTAAACATTGGTAATGCCTTATCCTTATCATAAGGGAAAGTAAAACGCTTTCGTCCAAAATCACTGTCTACTATCTTTTCACCATCCATCCTTCGCACCCAGTGCTGCTCTATGGAGATAAACTTGCCATATTGTCCCTCTTTTACAAAACCCCTCCATACTAACCTCGGGCTACCATCCTCCTTTTTCAATATCACTCTATACCCGACATCTTTTAATGTTTTTATACTCGGTCTTATTTCGCTCATGTTTTTTCTTTCACCTACATCCCTACTTATATTTTCTGTCCAGTATATAAATTGAAATAGGTGATGATACTTAAATATTCTTCAACTCATAATAAAATCTCTCCAACTTCTCTTTACCTCTTTCGAGCATGAAATCCGCTTTCGATAAGATAAAATCCATATGTGCTTCGCTGCAAAACCTCATATCCTTAACAACTCCCGTGCCTCATCTAAATTCCTGCATGCCACATGCAATATTGGCGATTGCGATAGCAGCCATACCTCACCTTTTTCTGAACTCTTTATCGCTTCCAACACCTCTTCCCTCTCCACCGGGTGATGCCACTTACCGATAAACTTCGCTTCTCTCTTCGCACCTATTTAGCTTCTCTATTATCCCTGCTATTTCTTCGTCTGCTCCCCCTATCAGCAATTTCTCAAGTGCCCTCTTCTTTTGCTCTTCAAACAAACGCTCCAATTTGTGGAATACCTCCTCTGCTATTTACTTTTTCCTCAACACCCCTATCCCGGGCAGGGGTTTCCCTAAAAGATACCGCAGGAATGCACCACCAGCCAGACTAACGTGAGCTTGTGACATCTTGCTTCTATCTATACCAAGCGTACTTATCGCTGCCGATGTATGCCCACCACCAATAAGTGAGAATGCTTTAGAATTTGAAATAGCTTTTAGAATATCCCTTGTTCCTTTTGCGAAAGCTTCTTTTTCGTAGAATCCCACAGGACCTTTCATTATCACCGTCTTCGCATTTTTTATTATTTCTGAATATTTCTCAATCGTTTTCTGCCCTATGTCATATATTGGTTGGTTTGGCTTTACCTGATCCACGGGAATTTCTTCTCTCTTACCGTCCAGCTCAATTGCGAGATCCCATGGGTACTTTATTTTTGTCCCTGCTCTTCTTTGTATTCGCTTTGCTCTACTTACGCTCTCTAAAAGGTCGTTATCTACTTTCATCGGGATCATACCGTTCGCATACATAAAAAGATTCCCAATGCCCCCTGTTGTAAGTATATAATCCACTTTCCCCGATTCCAATGCAAAATCTATTACATCAAATACCTCTTCAGGTTTCACACCACCAAGAACATAAACACACGGTCTTTTTATGTGGTGAACTGCCCGTTCCAATGCGCTCAGCTCGCTTTCCATCAATCTCCCTATTCCGGCATCTAACACCATCGGAAATCCAACTACTGAGGCATGCGACCTGTGAACCACCGAGAAAGCATCATTTATGTAAATATCTGCAAGGGGAGCGAGCTTTTTTACAAATATTGACTTCGCATGCGCCTCCGACGACTTCTTAAGAATCTCCTCTGCAAGCATTCTCACGTTATCGAGCAGTAAAACTTCTCCTGCATCAAGATTTTTTATCGCTTCCCTTGCCGTAGGTCCTATTATATCCTCAACATATTTCAAATCCACCACGAAATTCCTAAGCAATTGCGCATGCTGCTCCAAAGGAAGAAAGTCATCTCTACCTGCACGACCTTGATGTGCGAGGATAACCACCTTCGCTTTTTTCTCCGAAAGCTCCATTATAGTTTTTGCATTCTCTTCTATCCGTTCCTTCATCTGTACTTCTCCGTCTATAACCGCCGAGTTTAAGTCCGCCCTGAAGAGCACTGTTTTCCCTTCTACATCAAAATCACCTATCGTCAAGAAGTCTTTTAACTGTTCACTCATTTTTCTCGTCTCCTTTTATTCCCCTCTACACTCCCTTATGCTTTATCATATTAATCGTATCCACCACTCTGCATGAGTAGCCCCATTCGTTATCATACCATGCAAGCACTTTCACTAAACTTCCACTACCGCGCTTGGTATCGCCTATCACACTTGTAGACCGCGCGTCAACTATGGAAGAATAATTTGTTCCCAGATGGTCAATAGAAACAAGAGGTTCATAAGAAACATCAAGTATTCCTCTCATGCCCGTCTTCGATGCTTCCTCAAAAGCAATGTTCACCTCCTCACGCGTAAATACACTATTCAGCTCTGCTACGAGGTCAACCACAGAAACGTTAAAAGTGGGTACTCGCAGTGCTATTCCGTCCATCTTACCTGCCAGAGGGGGTACTACGACACCTATTGCTGCCGCTGCTCCTGTTGTCGTTGGTACTATGGACATAGCCGCTGCACGAGCCCTTCTCAGGTATTTATGCCTCCCATCAAGAAGTCTCTGGTCGCTTGTGTAAGCATGCACGGTGGTCATGAAACCACGATTTATGACGAACTCGTCGTTCAATACCTTTGCCACCGGAGCCAGGCAGTTGGTGGTGCAACTCGCAAGCGAAATTATGTTATGCGAGGCATGGTCATACATCTCATCGTTGACCCCTGGGACAAGAGTAACGTCGGGGTCCTTTGCAGGTGCTGTAATTATCACTTTTTTGCACCCCGCATCAAGGTGTTTCGATACATCTTTCCTCTCTCTGAACTTTCCTGTTGATTCTACAACCACATCCACGTCCAAATCGCCCCATGGCAACTTCGCCGGGTCGGTTTCTGCTAATATCTTTATCTCTTTTCCATTCACAAATATCGTATCAGTGTCTTTCCCCGCTCGTATATCCCCCTCCTGCACACCATGCACGGAATCATACTTCAACAGGTGTGCTATCCAGGAAGGCTCCGCAGCATGGCTATTTATTGCCACGAAATTTATATTCGAACTATTACGTAACGCCGCTCTGAATACAATTCGTCCTATCCTTCCCCATCCATTTATCGCTACCTTCATCATGTGAAGTTATTTGTAAATTCATTTTATAAAATTATGCAGATTTGTCCAATAATTACGATTATATCAACCCATTCTCTATCAATGCCCTCATCGTTCTTTCACAGACAGTTGTAACACGTGAAACTGCCCTTCCGAGGTTTGCATGCGCCTCATCATAATCTTCTTCCTCTATCTTCCTTTTTACTTCCGTTAGCGTTTCTTCTACCAGCACGAATTCCTGCATTCCCGTCGCGTTCAATGCCGTTCCTGTTTCGGTGGACAAAGCATTAAAGAAAGAAAACATCACTTTTTTTGCTCCCTCCAACTCCTTTTCTTTCATCGTTTCTACCACCGTCAGCATCTTAGAGCCGATTATCAGCGCTGATTTTGTCCTCTCTGCGAATTGATAACCTAAAATCTCATTTCTTATCATAGCCAAGATGTATGAACTTATCTCATTAAAAAGTTTTATTTTATCTAATTA
>JAGXOR010000082.1 GCA_023659785.1 Methanomicrobia archaeon LH_S13 | reverse complement strand
ACAGCCAGATTGACTTATCCAAGGAAGGTGAGGTCGTGTACCGTGACAAAGGATATCACGGAACTAATCCCAAAGGCTCCACCGCGACGATGAAAAGAGGTGCTCGGGATCACCCCTTGAGCATCATGGATAAGTTGCGGAATATCAGAATCAACAAAAAGCGAGCTCCAGGCGAGAGGCAATATATCCCACAAAGTGCTACTCAGGTATTTCCAACCACTGTCATCGATGTTGTTCTCATGGGCAGACGTCCGCATATCGGCTAGCGAAGTGGTGAGGAGGACAGAGAAAAGGTTTTAGAAACTCTACAAATGCTAAACATCGAGGACCTTTCCATGCACGATATAGTTAACTGAAATGTACCGAAATGTTTATCTTTATGCTTTATGATACTATTTAATAGGTGAACATTTAAGGAAAAGTGTGGATAAAAGACCTTAAATGCGATAGGGGAGAAGGGGACCACACCGCGATTGTTGGCAAGCCGGCTTTAAAAAGAGCCGAAGCACATGTAGCCGACATCGTGAAGAAAAACGAGGAAAAGCAGTCCTGAAAGCCTTTGCGAAAGCAGAGGCGGACGGGATAGAGGGTGTGGGGTTACACCCAGTGCGATGCACAATTGATAGCATCATACGAAGAGGTTTGAAACAAAATGTTTAAATCTCATAACCTCCGCTCCTTCTTTCCGCATACGTATTAGAGGTTTCGATATATGCCTCCTTGCAACCGGTGGGACTTCATATAACCCTTCTTCTAATCCTCTATCAACAACCACCTTATCCTTATCCGCACGAAAAGTTCCGCAGCGTTTGCATCGGTAGCCCTGTAACCGTCCCGCAGATTTCATCGTCCGCCCGCACTTATCACATCTGGAATTCCTCTCCACCACCAAATTCAATTTCCTTACTTCTATCTTCTCAAGGTTTAATGTTTCCTTCTTCAGTGACCCGAACACCGTAATCGCATCACCTACTCGCAACTTCCTTATAATATCACGAAATCCCTTTGTCGGCTCGTATGCAATGCACTCGATACTTCCTAACGTTTCTTCGTCTTTGGATAGCGAGATAGAGAACACAACATGACCTCCTTCTATCGTTTGTGGGTTGGAACTGACCATGCCATCCAAGATATAAGAGTGATAGTCTCGCAGTTTTTCCCTCGCCGTTTCAAATTTTATCAAGTGAAAATCCGTGCCTTGATTTGTGACGAACAGCATTTTCCGCTCTTCGGGTTCTGCATCTATGAGTTCAAAAGTTTTGTAGATAGCATCTACGCTGTTGCCTCTTATCCCAAAGAGGACTGGACATGGTGAATGAGGTGCAAAAACTATTTCATTATTTGCTACATCTACCGTATCCCATGTCAGGGGATAAGTAGCCGCATCTGCTTTCCACACGCTCGTTTCGTCTATAAATCTCGATTTCCCCCATCTTTCTTTTTGCCTGTAGGCCATCAATTCATAAGTAAAGTCGTAATAATCGGGCTTGTTTTTTTGTAACACCAAAAACGAAGCCGCAGCTAAAGCGCCTATTAGCCCTCGCTTATTTTTCAACCCGAAGTAATCAAAATGCAATTCGGAAATGATTGCATAAGCGTCTTCCAATGTCAGCACTTCTCTTACTGCATTTTCGTAAAAGTTCTTTAATTTTAAATTTAAATTTAAAGCGTTATCGTCAATAAACACAACCCCCGGGTTTGTTCCTTCTTCTCTTAACTCCGATAGCTCACTTACTCGATTTTTGACCTCTGATTTCACTTTTTCCTCTTCCCCCTCCGTTACCGTTACCCATATCTCAAAAGATACCGCCCCGTTACCTCTTGTTTTAAACGGTATGCATGGATTGAGTCTTACCAATCTCGGTGTCGAGACCTCCCCATATTTTTTTAGTTCGTCAGCTAAAACTGCGCATAGATATGTAGTGCACATTCCTTTTCTCGAATCTGTATCGTCTATTCCAATGATCATAAACAAACCTTTTTAAAAAAGAGTTTTATTTCCTTGCGAAAGAGAGTTTAAAGGTTTATCAAAAGAAAATTTATTTCTTTCATTGGAAGCACACACCATAACATAAAAATCGGAAGAAAGAGAGGACAAAAATGGATTCGTATTATCTGATGCTGATACTGTACATATTTCTAATTTACTGGTTTATTGTATTCGTTCTTGACAAAAAGGGCATTTTGGAGCGATATAATATCTCCGCATTCGGACCCATTCTGATGATAAGGACGACAAGAGGGCAGAAGTTATTGGAGAGAGTGTCAAAAGGCGAGTTAAGGGAAAGATTTTGGAGGACTTATGCCAACATCGGCTCGATTTTACTGGTTATCGGCATGATTTTTATGTTCTTTTTCGTGGCGTATGGTGTTTACTTAATATTCACATTGCAGCCCGAACCAACGAAGTTAAACGAGCCGAGGAACATACTTCTTATACCGGGATTAAACGAGTTCATACCTTTGTGTGCATGGATTGGCTTTTTTATTACTTTGGTGGTGCACGAGTTTTCTCATGCAATATTGAGCACAGTGGAGAAAATAAAAGTAAAATCAATGGGTCTTTTATTTGCGTTAATACCAATAGGGGCATTCGCTGAGCCTGATAGCGAACAACTATTCGGTAAAAAAGAAGGAAAAGAAGAAAAGATTAAAAAAGTAGCAACTGCTCGTGAGAGAACTCGCATTCTCTCCGCAGGCATAACGAGCAATTTCTTCGTTGCCTTAATTGCATTTACTCTTTTCTTTTCCCTATTGCTCGCTATTCAGCCCGTTAGTGATGATGTGCTTGTTGTTTCCGGCGTTGTAGAGGATAGCATAGCAGAGAAAGCAGGAATACAGTCTGGGATGTTCATCACAAAGGTTGACTGGGCAAAAATCACGAATGCAACCACAGACGAAATGGAAAAAGCAATAGGAGAAAAAAAGGAAATTAATTTCGATGTGTTGAATAAAAGGGGAGAAGAAACCAAAATAGTGGTAGAAGGAGGTTATGAAAGCGAAGGGGTAAGAATAAAAGGGCTTAAAGAAGGTTTTCCCGCTGCTAATGCCGGCATAAAAGCTGGTATGAGCATAATAAAGATGGACGATGTGAATATAACTGGCTATAAGGATTTTCAGAATTTTATGAATCACTCGTTACCCGGGCAAACAGTAGAAGTGCAAACAAAAGGAGAAACTTTTCTTGTGGAGTTAAGCGAATCGCTTCATGGCAATAAAGGATTCTTAGGTGTTTTCCTTATTCCAAATAATCCATTAGGGATGTGCGTAAGAGAGTTCCCTACAAAAGGATATTTGGACTCCCTTCGAAGCATACCTTCTTCTTTTACGACCCTTTCACCACATCATTGGTTAAGTGGGTGGGGAATATTGATGTCTCTGCCATTTTTATCTCTTCCTTTTGGCTTCAGCACCTTTAATCCTCTTCTATCTAATTTTTACGAGCCAGTAGGTGCTGTGTCATTCTTAGGAAGTAGTATTTTTGTCATCACCGATGTGCTATTCTGGACAGGCTGGATAAATCTCTGGGTTGGACTATTTAACTGTATGCCTGCTATTCCTCTTGATGGCGGCTACGTATTTCGAGAGATACTTAACCCTGTGTTAAGGATGGGTGGTATAAAGGATGAAAAGAAGAAAGAAAAAATTTCAACGGCAATTACCGCCACAATTGCACTTTTTATCGCTTTTTCTATCGTTTTAATGTTGGTTGGTCCTTATCTCTGGTAAAAAGATGTGACGTCCTCCCCACACTTACGCATGGGGCTTCCAGCTTTTCCTTCACGTTACGTCCCCTCTCCCCTCTGGTTTGGAGCGCGTTTTGCTGGAGGCCACTGGGGGGTTCCTGCTTCTTCAACCAGACTCGATCCCCTTGCAGGTTGGTAATAGATATACAAACATAATATATAAAGTTATGATAAGCCAATTCATCACCTTCCTTTCGGAAGGGCACTTCTTGGCTTATAAAGTTAAAGTGGCTATTGACGAGGTTGAATTTGGAATGGCAAACATTGCCTTTTTTGTCGGCATTGGTTTCATAGCCGTATTGGATTTGGCAATCCCACACAGCTATATAGCTGAGGAATCAATAACCCGGAAGGCTTTTCCGTTTCCATACTGATATTCTATGCTACGGGTAGTCGCAAAAAGGCGTTCTTTTATTCCTTTATGTCGGGAGTGGCGGAGCCGATAGGAGCATTGCTGGGATTTGCGATAATGAAGACCGTATTAACTCTGCGCAACATATTTAAAAAGCCAGAAAGAACAAACTGTTCTGGATTACGGCTGTGGAATAGGGAGTTTTAGTATCCCTGCGGCGAAAATGGTGGGCGATGATGTTGTTTTATTATACGATGTGTTTCAGATTGGTAAGTGACAAGGAGAAATTGTTGGAGGAGCTACACCGTGTATTGAAGTCGGGTGGACTTCTTTTTGCTACCGCTGAACATCTCGACCTGAATGAATTTATGAATATCATTGCAAAACGGGACATTGAGGAATTGCTGCGAGAACACGATTTAGAAGCTGAGATTCCTGTTGTTATAGCTCTTAATTTTGTTGGGAGCGCCGAGAAGAAGGGGATAAGAATAGCTCATAAGAAATTGAGTGAAATACTGGGCGCTCCCGTCATCCCTATCAATCCTTTAAAAAAGTGGGGAATGGGGGAACTTGTAAACGCGCTTTTGGAGATTAAAGAAACTAAGGGCAAGACTTTCACCGTTAGATATGACGACCACATAGAGGACGCAATAACGGAAGTGTCCTCGCGGGTGACGAGAACGCAACTGCCAAAGAGATTCGTAGCATTAAGAGTCCTGCCTGGAAGAAGACGCGGATTTTTACGGATACTTGCGTGATAATCGAAGCAGTTAAAGAAGTTTTAATCGAGCACCCAAAAGTTGCAGAGGACATCGCAATAACAAGATACGGTACAGCCGCGTTTATTGCCGGAAAGCATCCTTTTTACGCTGATTGAAGATGCTGGGCTACTCTCAAGATACGTCGTCAAGCTGGAGAGATTTTTAAGATGGTTCAATCTTCCGGGAAGGGCAATCATACCCTTAGCTTTAGGCCTGGGTTGCACCGTACCCGCTACGAGGAGTACGCGAATTCTGTTTACAAAGAAAGAGAAGTTCTTTACAGCAGCCTTACTTAGCTGTGTACCCTGCTCTTCTCGAATCGCCCTAATAATGGGTGTAGTTGACTATTTTGGTGGCAAATGGTTGGCACTTTCCGTTTTTATTACGCTCTTCGTTTCTTTTTTAATTTGGGGCTGCATAGTGAAGAGGATTATACGAAAAGAGAAGAAGCCAGTGCTCTATGAATTGCCGGAATTGCCCTTGCAACAGTTAAGAAATAGATACCTTTATATACTCTTAAGCAGATATAACAATTAATGGAAAAACTTTACACTTTAAAGGAAGCGAAGCGATTACTCGGCGTTCAAACAAAAGCGATTCAACGATGGGATAGGGAAGGCATGATAAGAGTAGTTAGAACCCCGGGCGGAAGGAGACGAATACCTGAAAGCGAGATATTGCGCATACAAGGGGAAGAGAAAAGAGAAAGAAAGCTCTACGGTATGCGGTCTCATAAGCAGAAGGAGGTGGTTAAGAATGTTAAAAACATTCTCGCTCAAGCATAATCTAAATGTAAAAGCGTTCCTATATGCTTATCTCGTTATTTTGAATGCTATAATTCGTGATATTTGGAACTCTATCACATGGAAGGAGTGGCAGATACCAGGGAAGAAGCAGAAACGCCTGTTCCCCAACTATCGAAAGGATAACGGATTCAAACGAGAACTGCGGGATAAATACTTGAAGGACTGGAGATATGCTGCTCATTGGGTGGATTCGGCACTAAAAACTGCTTTATCTATCATGGATAGCTGGAAGAAGAACTATAAAAAGGGTAAACGGAAGAGAAGGTGTCCCGTAGTGAAAAGACCATTTGTTAGAGTGAAACAAACGCTGATGAAAGTAGAAGGAGAACAAATGAGGATAACAATAAGACCTCGTGAGTTCGTCTACATTGATTTATCAAAATGCTACTTCAAACTAAATGGCAGGATTGGAGAACCGATATTAACACTTACGTATATTCACCTACCAGTTGAGGTAGAAGAGAGAAAGAATGAGGAACATAAAATTGGCTGGGATTTGAATAAATATACCTTAGACGGCTTCTCTCCAAATTTGGGCTGGATACGAGCGAGCTTAAAGAAACTTTTTGCTATCCACATCGCTTACGACAACAAAAGGAGACGGATTAATAGAATAGCATCGAAGAGATTACA
>JAGXOR010000081.1 GCA_023659785.1 Methanomicrobia archaeon LH_S13 | reverse complement strand
CCCTTTCTTTCCGTAATCCGGGCACGCCTCGTTTGGACAAAAGAATTCGTCTATGATTACTTCTCCCATTTCGCCAATTCCTTAATTTCCTATGGAAATAAGGGTTATATATACTTTTCTGCGAAATTAGGACACGACCAATAATTCCACACACACTTTTGTGACGCTAAAAACCATCCACTGGAAGTCACGATAGGCACAGTTGTTATATGTTAACAAGTATTATGGCGTATTTCTCGTCTTAACATTGGAGTCCCTATCACGCTTGTTTTGGATAATGCCCGATATCAGAAGTGTAAACTTGTTTGGGAGTTAGCAGAATCCCTTGATATCGAATTGCTTTATATACCGCCTTATTCGCCTAATTTGAATCTCATTGAGTGCCTCTGGAAATTTGTTAAGAAGCAGTGCCTCTATTCAAAATATTATTCCGAGTTTAAGGATTTCAAAAAAAAAAGCTATCACCGGCTGCCTGAACCAGACTTTTTGATACTACCCACAAACAAAAACTTGACTCTTTACTCACACTACGGTTTCAGAGCTTTGAAAAAGCTCAATCTGTGGCAGTGTGAAGTATAAAATAATAAATTGTGAGAACACCATGCATAGCTGAGTGCATCACGGATCACATTTGGACATGGGAGGAATTGTTGATGTTCAAGACGGGTCACGAAACTTTGGTCATTACCAATTCTCCACCTTCCATATCCAATCCCTGTAAGGATGTGTGTCAACCTCGCCACGAGCGTAAGCTTCGTGCCAGCCTTTCGGCACCGGCATCTCCGCATACAAACGCTGCCGCCATGCTTCGAGCAGAGTTCGATGACGACCTAAGAAATCTGCAGCGCAGTAAATCCTGTGCTCAGTCATAGACGATAGCTTATCCAACCAGCGACCTCCAGCATTAGAACGCATCAGATGGTGGTCGAGAATCAAAGTATCAACCTCTTGTGCAAGTCGCACTGCATTGCGCCAAGCTGTTTCACGTTGTTTAAAGGAAATATGCGGTAAGTAGAGAGGAGGACCGGAAGCCAGCACAATTGTTGGCTGCCAGTTTAGGATTAGGGGCACCGTCGCCTCATCGAGCAGTTGGATGTCAGAAGCGTGTACAAATACTTCGTTTCCTTCTTCTATCCTTGTCATCATCACCATGCCGCCGCGTTCGCCTCGCTCTCCATGCGGAACTGGAAGAGAAAAACTTAACGGTCCATCATTCTGCCCTTCGGCATTCGGCAGGTCGTTATCCAGCGCAATGCGTAACGACTGTAACCGATTCAGCATGTTTCGAGAAAGCCCACGAGGACCTTTAACCCAGAACCGGATTTTTTGCGGTCGTGCCTGGCATAATGCAGCCACTTTTTGCGCCGGCATCTGAAACGGATTGGCATCTACTAAGGGCACGTGGTCGCCGTGTAAATGGCTGAATACAACATCAGTAGCATCTTTCAATTCAGTCAGGATTTTCTGACGCACGGACTCGCCAACCGCTACCTGCAAAGGATGAGGAAGCAGACCATGGCGATTGTAGCCCAGTGCCACCCCGGGGTCAATGACTATCTTCCAGTCTTTTGCTTCGACCACACAACTCAGACCACGAACGCCCAAGGATTCCGTGCCGATTATTTCAATTTTCATCCTTTTTTACCTTATAAAAATAAAGGTAAGGAGTTAGTTAAAATTAAATATCTAACCCCTCAAAATTTTCGAGTCGGCACCAACTCCGTTAAGATGCATCCCCGGTTTTATCAGTTCAGGAGAAATGAAAGGTTCAGTGGCGGGAGTTACGGTTGTAACTATATCAGAACCCACCGCTTTTTCCAGACTGACAACGGCTATGTCAACACCCCACTCGGGTTCATATTTCTTTTTAAATTCTCTTGCTTCTTGCTCGACGATGTTAAACACTTTTATCGTGCCAATAGAAGCTCTTACAGTCAGTATTGCCTTAGCCTGGTAAGGAGCTTGCTTTCCCGTACCTATTATACTGAATATGGAACAATGGGTCAAAGCATGGGTGGAGGAACAGAGGGATCAAGGTGTAAAATGCCTTGAGGTAAAGATGCGGGAAAAAGTTATTATGTGTATCATTCGAGCACTTACTGGGACAAAGCACTCAAAAAGCCGAGAAAAATCTCGAAATATCTTGGAGCACTTGATCCTGATAAAGGGCTTACCCGAAGAAAAAGTTTACGTCACTATCTTATCCACCTTATCCATCTCAATCGCCCTCTTTATCTCCAACGCAAATCTCCTCCCTGAACTCATATTGCACCTGAAAAGTGCGTTTCCGTATGGATGCCCGCCATACATGTGTATGTTCGTCCCGCCACCTATCCTCGTAGCAATGTCATAGACCCAGAAATCGAGGTTCTCATCCACAATCGTTTGCAAGCAGAAAGGACCTATCATCCCCGCTGAATATTCCTCATTTGCAAACCGCACGAACTTCTCCGCGATTTGGAACATCTTATTCAGCAAGCTTTCACGAAGCGTTGCAGAAGCATGCCCGACAACAATCATCAGCGGGTCTTTCAACTCATCCGGCAGTTCCTGCGATTTCGGTATCCTCACCATTCCATCCAGATTCGACTCGAACCGCCAGTCAACGCCCAAAAGCTCCAGCTCTTCATCCAGCGGTGAATAGAAGAAATCGAAATTGAATACCGGCCCTATCACATATTTCTCTACTCTCGCATTCTTTAACTCTTCCTTTTTTATTACTCCTCTTTTTATCAATCTCGACGCTTTATCCTCGTATTCCTGCCTGTTGCGAGCCGTAAAGAAACCACGTTCTAAACGCATTACCGCATGCGGGAGCTTCACCATCACTAACGTATCTATATCTTCGGCTGTGTACTCCGTAGGAGTGGGTATTCCCGCGCGCTTACAGAGCCAATAATAATCCTTTTCTTCTCCTCTTTCTTCCATCCTGAGCATATCCCTGCTGCCCACTAATGGCACCCTGAATTTATCCTCTACGTTATCTATGCCGGTATAGACGACAAAAGACCGGTTGGGAATGAAAAGCGTGTTCTTCTCCCTTAATTTCTCTTGCACGTTCTCGTTCATCATATCAGAAAACTTTTCCATCACGACATTTTCATCCACCACTCCTTTTCGCAAGCCGTTTACCTCTCGCTGAACGAAATACTTCGTATAAGGCTCTTCTCTGCCGCGCTCTGCTATCACTAACGTCTTGAACCCTTCTTCCTTTGCACCATCACATACGTCCAGCGATGAGTGAGACCCCAGTACACCTATAATTGCTTCGTCAAGTTCATATCCATCCAGAACGTCTTTTATCTCGCTTCTATCTATCATTTTTTTCCTTTTCACCTCTCTTGATAGAGAGTCATATCCTTATTTATAAATGCCACCAATAAAGGATAAGAGGAAATAAACACGCGGGGGTAGCCGAGCATGGCCAAAGGCGCAGGACTTAAGATCCTGTTCCGTAGGGATACGAGGGTTCAAATCCCTCCCTCCGCATCCTCTTAATGTGAAACTCAATTTTACTTCATTCCCCCTCCATCGCTTCTTTTACTCTGTCCAGTAATATATCCACAATCCGTTCATCCACTCCTATTGGCTTTGCGTAGGTTAGTTTCACATCTTTTCCTATCTCAGCCCATACTCCTTCGAAGGCTTCTTTCAACTTCTCCGGTATGTCCTCTGTCGTATGCGTCCCGTCTGCTAAAAAAACTGGCTGTACCACTATATTCTTTATTCCCTCTTCAGCAAGTTCTCTCAACGCCTCTTCAATGCTCGGCGAGTTCAATTGCATAAAAGCAACCCTCACCCCTTTGAATATCCCCCGCATTTCTACTCGCCTTCCAAACTCTTCCATTACCCCTTTGCCATACGGCAGTTTGCTCCCATGTCCTATTAGAACGACAGCCATATCTTCTTCACTTTTACCTACTGCTCTATATTCTTCTTTCGACAATTTGTTCACCCCTTTTAGTTTGTTTATTAAACACTTCTGTTATCAACCAATTCAATTCCGCTTAAAATAATTTGCGTTTTTTTTCGAATAAAAATTCCTTTCAAAAAGAAGAGCCATACCAAAAAGGAAAAAAAAGAAAAGAAGGGTTTTAGGAGTTTTTAGAAAACCAGGATTTTGTCTGCACTAAGTGCTGCTTCCACTGCGTCCGGAATTTTCACTGGCAGTATGAAATCTTCGATATTTGACGTGTCGTCTACTGATGTAGCGAAGCCGCTAACGACATGGAATGTCGCGCACGAGCCGATTTTTACTCCCAGCGTATCTTTTACAAATCGCGCCATTAGTTCCAGGTTGTCTGGTAGGTCTTCAGGCTTTAAACCATCGAACTGTCCCGCAATTAGTTTCTTCACGCCTTCCGAGAACTCCAATTTCGCCAGATTCCCCTTCTTCGCTACTTCTACTCCTTGTGGTCCATAGAACACCATAACGTCAGGGATGCTATGGATTTTCTTCGCTGTAAAAGCAACTGCGTAGCTCGCATACTGGCTGTAAGGTCTGTCCATGCCTGAGTTCACATATATAAGCAATTTTTCTATCTTTTTTATTTTCATTTTTCTTTTTTCACCTCCTATGTTTATATCTATAATAAAGGGTATATAAATAATTTCCATCACCATGACTCAACCCCTAGTCCTAAAAATAATCTCTGAAAATAAGGAATAAAATAACGGCGATGAAGCTGATTACGCTGCCATAAACAAAGGTTGCATCTGGATTAATCGTTTGCCATAGGATTCCCGCTGTTACACTTGCGGGTAACGCTACCAAGCCGATTACCGTATGAAAACTGCCTAAAGCGGTTGCCCTTAGTTCCTCTGTGGATAAGTCGGATACGAAAGCCCTTTGGTTCCCGTCTATCATCGCATAAACCACGCCATAAAGGGGAAATAGAACTATAAAGGCGGCGAGAGAATCGAAAAAAGCAAATCCGAGACAGGTTACAGAAAACAGGAAGTAGCCAAAAATAAGCACTTTCCTCCTCCCTATCCGGTCTGAGAGCGTGCCAAAAGGAATGGCAAGCAAAGCGTAAAAGGAGTTAAAGAGGACATATAAAAGTATAGCAAGTGCGATTGACTCCTTCACGGGCATTATTGGCATGAAAGCATCCATTGCCTTTAATATGAAGAACATGTAGGTGAAATTGGCTAATGCAAACAGAGCAGCCACCGCAATGAACAACTTAAGCTGCTTAGGCAGTTTTTTTAGGTTTATCTGCAATCTTATCTCTTGCGGCTCTCTTTTTCCTTCTTTTACAAAATAAAGTGGGATTAAGGAGAAAAAAGCGACTATCGCAGCTATAAATATGATTGACTTATAAAAGCCAATTTGATATGCTTTTTGTTCGAGGTCGAACCAGAGAAACAAAAGTAAAAGCAAAACAATTATCGACCCTGCAATTGCACCCGATGTATCAAGTGCTCGATGTATTCCAAATCCCTTGCCTCTCGCTTCGGGCATGGAATCCGCGATAATTGCATCTCTTGGCGCAGTCCTCAGTCCTTTGCCAACGCGTTCCGCAGAAGCAAATGCGAGCACGTGTGGCCAGCCTGAGCCCAAGCGAGAAAGAGCTTGAAAAATGCTGACGTTAAATATCCAGAAGAAACAAACACTTTCCTTTTCCCCGTGCGGTCCGACCAAAAACCCGAGATGACTTTTAAGATACTCGATATGCTGTCTCTTAATCCACCAACCAGACCAACAATCCAAACACCGCCTAACGCCGTGATGAACAGAGGCAAAATGGGCATTATCATTTCACTGCTTAAATCATTCAGGAAACTGACAACGCCCAATAAAAGTACGTTTGCATTGACTCCTTTCAGATATTTGTTCCTATTCATAGTACACGAAAATACTTTCTTTTTATAATGTCTTATACACGGTAATAAGAGCAAGAGCCACAATCAATATCCCAAGACTCATTTCCAACCAAACCGATTTGGTTTTTAATGAGACAGCACTTCCGCCTCGAATGGCTGCCATTAAGCTAAGAAAAAAAGAAGATGCGAAAGCACTCTTAGGTGTAAGATGGAATTTATGAGTGAGTACTGGTGCAATTCGGTCTAAAAATAGCCCTAACACTATTACAAGAGAAAGGGCAACAAAGAGGAGTGCTAAAATTAAAGTTGGAATTAAACCTGCGATAAATAAATTTATTCCAAAAGCACTGAGTAAAGGCAAACCTACGAGATTAAGCAAAGGTATCCTAACGGCACCACCGCCGATTCCAAACATACCACTCATAAAAACTGCGAAAAGACCGATACAGATGTAAATGATGATTAATATTAATCAGGCATTTAGTATTTAATTTTTTGAGCGGCTTGCAAATGATGCAAAACGTGA
>JAGXOR010000080.1 GCA_023659785.1 Methanomicrobia archaeon LH_S13 | reverse complement strand
AATACTATCAAATAATAGAAAAATGGACAAAAAGTTCATATTTTGTCATCATATCTTAGCGCTTTTGAACACGTTAATCCCAAAAGGGAAGGGATATTTGCATGATAGAATAGACGACAGTAATATTCTTTAGAAAGAAAGTGTTGCCCCAGTGTGGTAGTGGAAATCCCTTGGGCTTGCGGAGCCCAAGATCCGGGTTCGATCCCCGGCTGGGGCAGTCATAATTTTTATTCCGGCTTTTGCAATTATTAATCCCGCACATTCACTGCCACCTTCTCACCCTCCCCTATACCTTCTTTATTCTCTTCTATCAGCACAAATCCATCCGATTTCGTCATACTGGATAATATACTGGAGCCGCTTACCCTTATTGGCTCCGCATAATATTCATTTTTTGTGCACAGTAACTTCACACGCACAAAATCTGTTCTACCAACGGCAGAGGGGATTTTTTTACTTGCTATTGCAAAAATCTTCCTGCGTTCTTCCTTCAATCCATGAATATCATATAAAAAAGGTCGGACGAGCAATTCAAACGCAGATAGTGCCGCTACAGGATAACCAGGGAGAACAAAAACGGGCTTGTTATTGACGATGCCGAAACCTGTTGGTTCGCCAGGTCGAATAGCCACACCATGAAATACGAGTTTTCCTAAATCTTCTACTGCATCGGCTATGAAATCTCTCTTGCCCACAGAACTCCCGCCGCTTATTAATAATCCATTACAATGCGCCCCTAAGGAATATGTTATTGCGCTCTTTATCTTCTCGTAATCGTCTCTTACTATGCCGATTCTATGTGGTATTGCATTTTTTTTTGTTAATGCCGCAAGCACGTAACTATTTACATCTGCTATCTTATTTTCTCCTTCAAAGGACTCCGTAGGATCCAAAAGCTCGTTACCCGTAGAGATTATCCCGAACTTTACCCTCTTATACACTTTCACCTTTGTTTTAAACAGAGATGCGAGCATTCCGATGTCATGAGCTCTTAACACCTTGCCTTCTTTCAGCACCTCTTCACCGAGCGTCACATCCTCACCCGTAAAAGAAACGTTTTTACCTGGTGTGACAGGTTTGAAAATTTCCAGCGTATCCCCACTTTCCTTTGTATATTCGAGCTTAACAACTGCGTTGCTGCCTTTTAGTAGCGGCATTCCTGTTTGTATGGTGAAACATTCACCTTGCCCTATTTCTACCCTGCTCTCTTTCCCTTTTTCTCTCTGCCTCTTTCTTAGCCTCAAAAGCACCGGATTGTTTGGAGCAGCGCCGAAAGAGTCTTCCCCCCTAATCGCATACCCGTCCATCGCAGCACGGTCAAAAGGGGGACTATTTATGGGCGAACGAACGTCTTCCGCTAAAATGCGGTTCAAAGCATCGTCAAACACGATTTCTTCTATTTCTGCTGACTTCGCATAAGATAAAACCGTTTTTAATGCTTCTTCCAACGACATAAGTTTGCGGAAAAGTTTCATTGTTCCTCCAACCTATTCTCCCCCCTTAAATATACTGTTGCTATTCCCGCCTTCGATAATTTCCTCATCAAGGGCTCATCGTTTGTTAGGACTGCTGCTTTAAGCTTCAACGCTAACTTCACAATCCACTCGTCGGTATCAATATCTATATCTCTTTCTCTTTCTCTTCCTCCTTCTCCTTCCCCCTCTTCATTTATCGTCATCTTGCACCTATAGGGTTCTGGCTCACGGTCCTGCACATACTTAATCACTAAAGAATAACCAATATTTGCCGCTATTTTTTCTCTGCCTTTCAAATACGGGCTTTGTCTGAGTCTATCTAACTCGTTCAAGACCACCTTCGGCACGATTACATGTTCATATCCAAGCACCTCCAGCTCTTCAAATATATCAACACCAAACTCGCCTGGTATAAGCAGTGCGTTTGTATCCACTATCACTCTCTTTCGTAACATATTCTCAAATCCTCTCAACCAACTTCCCAACTATATCTCTATCTGAAATAGAAATATTTCTATATGATGATGTGATGAAAGAGAAAGAAGAGAAAAAAAGGATATGTGGAGAGGTCATAGAGAGAGTAAGACCTGATGAGGAAGAGAGGAAGAAAGTAAAAGCCATAACAGACCTTATAATCGCTAAGATAAACAAGAAGGCATCAGAGATGGGTATAGAAGCTCATGCAATCTCCGTGGGGTCAACCGCAAGAGACACATGGATAAGTAGCAAGGCGGACATAGACATATTCATCATGTTTCCGGAGGACATGTCAGAAGAAGATTTAAAGGAGAGGGGGCTTGCTCTTGCAAAAAGTGTATCCGATAGATATGAGGAAAGATATGCCTCACATCCTTATATCCACGCTTACTTTTACGATGCAGAGGGAGGAAGAACGGAGCACGAAGCGGACTTGGTGCCCTGCTTTTCGGTAAAAAACGCATCTTTGCTAAAATCCGCCGTTGACAGGACTCCTTTTCATAATGAATATATTGTGAAGAGAATATCAGGACTCGAGGATGAAGTGTTGCTGTTAAAGCAGTTCTTAAAAAGTTTGGAGATTTATGGTTCTGAGCAAAGGCGGAAAGGTTTTTCTGGTTATCTCTGCGAATTGCTCATCCTGAAATATTCTTCCTTCGTCGAGCTATTGAGGCACGCATCGAAGTGGAAATATGGCGAAAGAATAGATACAGAAGGTCGTGGTAAATACAAAGGAGAAGGAAAGGATCCGCTTGTTGTGATAGACCCCGTTGACCCGAACAGGAATGTAGCGGCTGCGGTATCTCTGGATTCTTTTTGCAGGTTAATAGATGCAGCGAGGGATTTTTTGGCGTGTCCTGATGCGAGTTTATTCTCTCTAGCGAAGAAAAAAAAGATGAGCAAGGCTGAATTTGTAAAGTGCATAAAAGAAAGAGGAACAGAGTTCGTAATGGTATTTTTTGAAGCTCCTGACGTGGTGGAAGACATATTATTTCCACAGTTGAGAAAAGCAGAAGCGTCTATCACAAGTCTGATAGAAAGGAATGGATTCAGCGTATATCGAAGTGATGTGTTGGTGGAAGGAGAAAAAGCTTTTTTGATATTCGATCTGCTCGTTTGGACCCTTCCAAGGGTAAAAAAGCATGTAGGTCCTCCAGTTACTTCAAAAGACCCTTCTGAGAAGTTTAAAAGCAAATATGCTTTTCAACAGCTATTTCGTATTGAAAACGGCAGGTATGTCGTGGAAGTAAAGAGAAAATATACGGATGTGGTGGAATTGCTGAAGCACGAGCTGAGGTCATGTAGTTTGGGAAAAAACGTTTCAGAATCAATAGATAGGGGGTTTGAGGTTTTAAGGAACGAAGAGATAAAGTTTTTTGAAGGACTTGGTTCCTTCTTCTCGAACTATTTTGGCTTTTGATTATATTTTATATATCATCAAAAATGAACCTAACTGAATTATCTCAGAGGACTGCAAAAGTTCACGTCGAAACTTTCGGCTGCACCGCAAATGTAGGGGACGAGATGAAGATGCGGGCGATTTTAAGACATGCAGGACATAAGATAGTAAAAACTCGTGAAGCCAATATTGTCATCGTGAATACCTGCACCGTAACGAAAAGAACGGAATTAAACGTTATAAAGCGACTGAAGGAGTTGAATAGGCAGAATAAAGAGGTAGTAGTAGCTGGTTGTATGGCTGCGGCACAGCCAGAATTAATAAAAAGCATTTTAGGCGAAGATGTAACCCTGGTAACACCAAGGGATATTTGCGAGGGTTATAGTGAGGAAAAGGAGTATGATTTTGAAGGTGTGATTGGTATAATCCCGATAGCGATAGGCTGTGTAGGGAAATGCTCTTATTGTATTGTGAAGCGAGCAAGAGGCGAACTGAGGAGTTATGGTGTGGATAAGATATGCAAAGCAGTTAAAAGTGCAGTTGAAAGAGGTGCGAAGGAAATAAGAATTACTGCGCAGGATTGCAGTGCTTACGGCTGGGACCGCTTCGATACGCCAAAACTTCCTGAGTTGCTGAAAATGCTAACGGCTTTGGAAGGCGATTTTAAAATAAGAGTGGGCATGATGAATCCCTTTACGGCGATTCATATCCTGGATGAACTCTTGGAAGCATTCGATTCCGAAAAAATATTTAAATTCTTTCACATGCCAGTGCAATCTGGCTCTGATAAGGTACTTGGGGATATGAGGAGGAATTATAAAGCTGCTGATTTCGTTGAGCTCGTGAAAAGCATAAGGAAGCGATTCGAATACAGTACGATAAGCACGGATTTTATCGTTGGATTCCCAACAGAAACGGAAGAGGATTTCGTTTCCTCTTTGAGCCTGTTAGAGACGGTAAAGCCGGAAAAAGTGAACATAACGAGGTTCTCTCCAAGACCGGGGACTGAAGCATCGAAGCTTAAGGACTTGCTGGAGCGAGAGAAGAAAAGAAGGTCGAGAATTTTCTCCGCCGTTTATCACCGCATTGCGTTTGCAAAGAACAAAGAATTAGAAGGAAAGGAAATTCCTGTATTAGTAACGGAAAAGGGAAAGAAAGGAGGCGTAATAGGCAGGGACACTTCGTATAGAATCGTCATAATAAAAAGGGATTTGCCGCTCGGTAATACTTGTGAGGTGCAGCTAAAGGAGGCGAAGAGCACTTATTTGGTGGCTGATGTTCAAAGCAGTGACGCATAAAAATATAGTTAACTGAAATGTACCGAAATGTTTATCTTTATGCTTTATGATACTATCAAATAGGTGAACATTTGAGGAATAGTGTGGATAAAAGACCTTAGATGCGATGCGGATTTGATAGCATCATACGAAGAGGTTTGAAACAAAATGTTTAAATCTCATAACCTGATAGTGCAAATACACAGATTTTCACGAGAGCGAAGCAAACTTTAAATATAAATCCCCTCTTTTCCTTAATACATGGCACGCACACGATGTACAGTCTGCGGTAAACCTGCAACGTATAGATGTAAGTACTGCGGCGATACCCTTTGTGAGGAGCATCTACCACCTGAAATGCACTGGTGCATTAGACTTGAATCGTATAAAAGAGACATTGAAGCAGGGAGAACCACACGCAACATCTTCAGCATTTTTTCTCATAACTATTCTTATTTGCTCCTGTTTCTTATTTCTATCTCTTTTGTTTTACAATTGCTCATTCCAGGCGGTCTGATTACAAGAGGAATTCCAAACGTCTATGAAAAACTATTATGGTTGAATCCGTTACTTATAACACACAGACCCTGGACATTGGTGACATCTATCTTCCTGCACGGGAGCTTCATGCACTTCCTTATCAACATGCTCGTATTTTTCTTCTTCGCTCCTGTACTGGAGAGAAAGGTAGGGAGTACAAAATTTCTGCTCATCTTTTTCCTCGTTGGAATTGTTGCAGGAATTGGCTGGTGTTTGACTTCCGATACCTCTGCACTGGGAGCAAGTGGTGCAATATACGGAATTCTTGGAGCTCTTGCGATTCTAATGCCAAAAATGAAGGTATATGTATTCCCTCTTCCTGTTCCGATAGATATATGGATAGTGGTTATTTTCTTCGCCCTCTTCTTCGATGTCATGCCTGCTATAATGGGTTCACCAGATGGAATCGCGCATACAGCACATTTATCGGGACTGCTTTTCGGATTGTTTGCGGGTATGTGGTTGAAGAAAACGTAACTCTTCAGAGTTTTTGTTTTTCCGAAGGTCGCCAATCAGTTAGGTAAATCGGGACTTCGAGAGGCTTAAAAACGAAAACCTTTTCCTATTACGTAAACCTCTGCACTCCTTTTACGAGATGCTTCTGGTGAATACGCCCTCCTATATCCAAATTTCCCCTTTACATCAGTATAAAATTTGTTATAGCAACTACCTTGAAATATTTTCGCAACGAAGTCGCCATTTTTTCTTAACAGCGCAGAAGCGATGTTCAGTGCTGATTCGCTTAGTTCGAAGGAACGAAAATGGTCGTAACTTCTGTTTCCACTCAACTCTGGTGATGCATCTGATAAAACAACATCCACGGAATCTTTTCCCTTCATTAACAACGTCTCTTTGACAGCCTTTACAGTCTCCTCCTCTTTTGTTATGTCGCTTTTTATTATTTCTACATCCTCTATTTTTTCTATATGTCTCAAATCCACGCTTATAACCACGCCTCTCTTCCCAACTAACCTTCTTGCAACCTGCGACCATCCTCCAGGGGCAGCGCCCAGGTCTACAACAACATCGCCCTCTTTTATCACCTTGTATTTATCTTCTATCTGCAACAGTTTAAATGCTGAACGAGACCTGTACCCCTCTTCTTTCGCTCTTTTGTAAAATTTGTCTTTTTTTAAGTCTGTCTTTTCAACAGTTCCAGTTTTCATGCTCTTATGTGGTTTTAAGTGTATGCAAATA